>NZ_CFKYFN010000075.1:0-15624 GCF_985060555.1 Odoribacter sp.
AGGGGTTAGGACGCAAGATTTTCATTCTTGTAACACGGGTTCGATTCCCGTACAGACTACTTGAAAAGTTGAATTTTTATATTTGTAGAGATGGCAAATCATAAATCATCAGAAAAAAGAATCAGACAGACTGCAACTAAAAGAGAACATAATCGGTATTATGCTAAAACGACCCGTAATGCGGTGAAAAAATTACGTATGGTAACTGATCGTGCTGTAGCAGTTGAATTACTGCCGAAAGTAGTTGCTATGCTGGATAAATTGGCAAAGAAAAATATTATCCATGATAATAAAGCTGCCAATTTGAAATCTAAATTGGCTTTGCACGTCAATAAACTGTAATTCGTTTATTCTCTAAACCGATATACAGGAGATGAGTAAAACTCATCTCCTTTCTTTGTTATCTCCCATATTTTTCGTAAATTGTTTATCTAAAACTTTTGCGTTATGGGTGATCAGTATCTACCGATGAATTCCTGGGCTGCTGATGAACTGCCTAGGGAAAAATTGCTTACAAAGGGTGTTGCTGCGCTTTCGGTCAGTGAGTTGTTCGCTATTTTGCTTCGTTCCGGTGTCGGAGGAGAGACAGCTTTGGAGTTGGCCCGGCGAATCCTCGCCGATAATAACAACGACTTGAACCAATTGGCCAGACGCTCGGTCAGGGAGTTGATAAATAAGTATAAAGGGGTAGGCATGGCTAAGGCCACTGCTATTGTTGCAGCGATAGAGATCGGACGGCGTCGGCGGCCCGAGACCAAAAGAATGAAATCGGTGATCCGCTTTAGCAGGGAGGCTTATCGGTATATCCGCTCTTTTATCGAAGACTTGGATCATGAAGAATTTTGGGTCATCTATCTGACACATTCCAACCAGGTGAAAGGATGTGAATGCTTATCGTCGGGAGGAATGGACGGAACGGTGATCGATGTCAGATTACTTTTCCGGGGGGCTTTAGACATGAAAGCCACTTATATCGTTATTGCCCATAATCATCCGGGAGGCTCTTTGGTCCCTAGCACATACGACGAGCTGATTACCCGAAAAATCTATGAGGGAGGACAACTGCTCGATATTAAGCTCTATGACCACATTATCGTCGGAGAAAATGCCTATTACAGTTTTGCCGATGAAGGCAAATTGAACTTTTCCAGGAAAAAACAATAAACAGACCGGTTTGGGTGCCACATTGTCAGCAAAAACTGCCGCATTAACAGAATGACAACCACGCCTGTCAGCGGTTTGGTATTGGCAAAGTTTTTGCTTAGTTTTGCTTTAGCAATTTTTATAGTATCCGGGGATACTCTATTTGCGTAATACTTGTTGATAAGATAGTGTAAATAATTAAAATAAACGCCATGTCTAAAGATGTAAAGGATACTGAAGCACAGGAAGAATTGAAAGATAAAGTAAACGCCGGGGATGTAAAAGAAGAGAAAGAAACCAAAGAAAAACACGCCAAAGCGAAAAAAGAAGATAAAGACCAGAAAATAGAAGAACTGGGACAAAAATTGTCTGAAATAAATGATAAATACCTGCGTTTGTCGGCTGAATTCGATAACTATCGTAAACGTACCCTTAAAGAAAGAATGGAATTGACGAAGAACGCAGGAGAACAAATTCTGGAAAAAATCCTGCCTGTTATGGACAATTTCGAAAGAGCTCTGAAAAGTATGGAAACGGCCGAAGATGTGCCGGCTTTACGCGAAGGAGTTGAATTGATCTATGCCAACTTCAGGGATTTCTTATCTCAGCAGGGAGTGAAAGAAATGGAATGCCTGCATACCGATTTCGATCCTGAATTGCAGGAAGCGGTAACGAAGATTCCGGCTCCTGCCGAAGAGTTGAAAGGAAAAGTCGTCGATTGCATTCAGAAAGGATATACCTTACATGATAAAGTAATCCGTTTTCCTAAAGTAGTTGTCGGTGAATAATAAATCCACGATTGGAACAGAAGGTGTGTCTGGAAATTCGGATTTTGGATTACAGCGGTAACCCCAAATCCGGAACCTATAATCAAATATAAAAGTAATGGCTGAAAAAAGAGATTATTACGAAGTGTTGGGGGTGGCTAAAAATGCTGAAGCGGCCGAGATAAAAAAAGCTTATCGGAAGCTCGCTTTACAATATCATCCTGACAGAAACCCGGGAGATAAAGAAGCAGAGGAAAAATTTAAAGAAGCGGCAGAGGCTTATGATGTATTGAGTAATGAAGAAAAGCGCCGTCGCTATGATCAGTTCGGACATGCCGGAATGGGGGCAGGAGCCGGAGGTTTCGGCGGGGCAGGAATGAGTATGGACGACATCTTCGCACATTTCGGAGATATTTTCGGTAGTTTCGGTGGCTTCGGTGGTTTTGGAGGCGGAGGACGTTCAGCCAGACGGGTAAATCGGGGAACCAACCTGAGAGTGAAAGTGAAGATGACCCTGGAGGAAGTGGCTACAGGCGTAGAAAAGAAAATCAAAGTAAAGAAATATGTTGCTGATACCCACTGCCACGGTACCGGAGCAAAAGACGGTAACTCTTTTTCCACCTGTTCCACTTGTCATGGTACCGGACAGATCACCCGGGTACAGAATACCATCCTGGGTGCCATGCAAACGACATCTACTTGTCCCACTTGTGAAGGAGAAGGCAAGATAATCAATGAGAAATGTTCCCATTGTAACGGAGAAGGTGTTCAGCTTTCCGAAGAAGTGATCACCTTGAATATCCCGGCCGGAGTGGCTGATGGCATGCAGTTGTCTTTGAGTGGAAAAGGAAATGCTGCCCGTCGGGGAGGAGTAAACGGTGATCTCATCATATTGATCGAAGAAATCGAACATCCCGAGTTGGTGCGCGATGGAAACGATCTGTTATATAATACCTTCATCGGTTTCCCCGAAGCTGTATTGGGCGATTCCGTCGAAATCCCGACACTCGAGGGGAAAGTAAAAGTGAAGATAGAACCCGGTACACAACCCGGAAAAATCCTGCGCTTGAAAGGGAAAGGAATTCCCGACATCAATGGGTATGGTAAAGGAGATTTGTTGGTCAAAGTGAATGTCTGGATTCCCAAAAATCTTTCTAAAGAGGATAAAAAAACGATGGAGGATTTGAAAGAACGTAGCTTCTTGAAACCGTCCAATGTCGAAAATAAAAAAGGATTTTTCCGCAAGGTAAAAGACTTTTTCGAATAAAAATCTCAAATACACGACCTGAATGATCACACTGACCCAGCTGGAATATATCGTTGCTATCGATGAATATCGTCATTTTGCTACAGCTGCAGAAAAATGTTTCGTTACCCAGCCCACTTTAAGCATGCAGATAAAAAAGCTTGAAGATGAGCTGGGAGTCATTATTTTCGACCGTTCGAGACAACCTGTCGTACCGACCGATCTCGGGGCAAAATTAATCGAACAGGCACGTATGACCTTATCCGCTACGCAACGGATAAAAGAGATCATTCAGGAAGAACAGCAAGAGGTCGAGGGAACACTGAAAATCGGAATCATACCGACACTGGCTCCTTATCTGTTACCGGTTTTCATCGGGCCCTATATCCGCAAATATCCGGCAGTAAAAGTCGAGGTCGAAGAATTGGTCTCCGAAGAGATCATTCGCCGGCTGAAACGTGATATACTCGATGTCGGCTTATTCGTTACCCCTTACCACGACGAAAAAATTGTCGAGCGTCCCGTATTCTACGAAGAGATGTTGGTATATGCACATCCTGATTGCGAATTGCTGAAGAAAAAAGAAGTCGGGCATGAAGATATCGTTACGTCTGACATTTGGATGCTGGGAAATGGCCACTGTTTCCGTAATCAGGTCGTCAACCTTTGTGAAATGTCTGCGAGCCAGCATAAGAATCTGCCTTTCGAGTTCGAAAGTAATTCCCTCGAAACGCTGATGCGGATTGTAGATGTGGAAGGAGGCTTCACTTTGATTCCTGAACTGGCCTTGCAATATATGTCGCCCGAAAAAAAGAAACAGGTCAGGTCTATTGCCAATACGAAGCCTCTGCGCGAAGTAAGTGTCATTTATTCCCGGCATTTCACCAAACAACGTTTGATAACTTTGCTTTGTGATGAGATTAAATCCGTAGTTCCTGCGCATATGTTGAAGCGGGATAGGGGAATGATCGTCGAGTGGAAAGTAGAAAAAAATGAATAATATTAAAATAGAGGGGAAAGGAAATTATGGATCTGATCAAAAATAGTTTTTTAGAAGCACAGCAGGTGCTGGAAGCTTTTATTTCCGATGAGAAAAATCTCGGACAAGTAAAAAATGCCGGAGATCTGCTGGTAGATATGTTCCGGCAAGGGGGAAAAGTGTTTAGTTGTGGCAATGGAGGATCCTTGTGTGATGCCATGCATTTTGCCGAAGAACTCACGGGACGTTTCCGTCATGAGCGGGCTGCCCTGCCGGCCATTGCAATTGCCGATCCTTCCCATTTCACCTGTGTATCGAACGATATGAGTTTCGACTCGGTTTTCTCGAAATACCTCGAGGCTTTGGGCGATCGGGGAGATGTGCTCTTAGCGATCAGTACCTCCGGTAACTCTTCCAATATACTACAGGCCATCGACACTGCTCATGTCAAAGGAATGAAGGTGATCGGACTGACAGGAAAGACAGGAGGAGAAATGAAAGAAAAATGTGATATAACTATCGTAGTACCCTGGAATAAGTATAGCGATCGTATTCAGGAAATACACATCAAAATCATTCATATTTTGATTGAATATATCGAACAAGCATTATTTAACACCAATAAATAAATTTAACACAAAAGTAATATGGGTAATAAGATTAACGACCCGATAGCTCGTCTGATGGGATTGAGATATAAATCACATCCTTGGCATGGTTTGGAAGTAGGTGACGATGCTCCGGAAGTGGTTACTGCATTTATAGAAATGGTACCTACAGATACAGTAAAGTATGAATTGGACAAAGTCAGCGGATATATCAAGATCGACCGTCCTCAGAAGTATTCGAATGTGGTACCGGCTCTCTATGGCTTTATCCCGCAAAGTTATTGCGGTGGTTTGGTCGCCGAATATGCGATGCAGCAAACGCAGCGAACAGATATTCAGGGCGACTGTGACCCCTTGGATATTTGTGTGCTGACAGAAAGAACTATCTCGCACGGAGATATCATTGCCCGGGTACGTCCGATCGGTGGCTTCCGGATGCTCGACGGTAATGAGGCAGACGATAAAATCATTGCTGTGTTGAAACACGACGCTACGTACAACGTATATAATGATATTTCCGAATTACCGCACATTGTCGTCGACCGTTTGAAACACTATTTCCTCACCTATAAAGATATGCCGGGTGAAGAAGGCCAGCGTAAGGTCGAGATTACTCATGTTTATGGCAGGGAAGAAGCTTATGAAGTGATTCGCCGGTCTCTGGAAGACTATAAAAACCATTTCGAAGGTTTGGAGGATATTTTGAGCCGGGTGTGATTTACGGCTTGCTCCTTCCTTAACTCCCCCACGATTCCCGGTCCAGGCTTCGGTATTGAATAGCCTCCGCTATATGTTGCGGCAGGATATGGTCCGAACTTGCCAGGTCGGCAATTGTCCGGGAGAGTTTGATAATCCGGTCATAAGCCCGTGCAGAAAGTCCGAATTTCTGCATCGCCATTTTTAATAAAGAAAGGCATTGTTTATCCAACGGACAAAAGCGTTTCAGCAGAGGCGGGGACATTTGGGCATTACAGTAGATACCCGGATAATCTTTAAAACGCTCCGTTTGAATGTTGCGGGCAGTGATCACCCTTGCCCGGACTACGCTACTAGGGTCGGCTTCTTGTATTCCGGCAATTTTTTCCAGTTCTACCGGGACAACCTCGATATGCATATCGATCCGGTCAAGCAGAGGACCCGAAATTTTGGATAGATAATGCTGGATCGCACTTCCCGAACAGGTACACTCTTTAGTCGGATGGTTATAATAACCACAGGGACAAGGATTCATGGAAGCGATCAGCATAAAATTGGCCGGATAATCGACACTGTAGCGGGCCCGGCTGATGGTAATTTTCCGGTCTTCCAGGGGCTGGCGCATAACTTCTAAGACATTGCGCTGAAATTCAGTGAGCTCGTCCAGGAAAAGAACTCCGTTCGTAGCGAGAGAGATTTCACCGGGACGAGGGAAAGATCCTCCGCCGATCAGGGCTATCGGAGAGATTGTATGATGGGGTGAACGGAAAGGCCGGGTCGTAATCAGCGAACAATTCCGGGATAGTTTTCCCGCGACGGAATGAATTTTTGTGGTTTCCAGCGACTCTTCGACAGTCATCGGAGGGAGTATTCCCGGTAAACGCCTCGCAAGCATCGTCTTCCCCGAGCCGGGTGCTCCTACCATCAGAAGGTTGTGAGCACCGGCGGCTGCAATTTCCAAAGCCCGTTTGACGGTTTCCTGCCCTTTCACATCTTTAAAATCATAAAGAAGATCGTTGGTTACTTCCGATAGGGTCGGATCGAAGGTGAACGGTTCTGCCTGCTGTTTGCCGTTCAGAAAATCGGTGACTTCCCGGATATGGGAGAAACCATAGACGTGTATACCTTCGACTACAGCAGCTTCGTTTGCATTTTCCAACGGCACGATAATGCTTTTGAAACCCTCGCTCCTGGCATTGATAGCGATAGGAAGTACCCCTTTTACCGCCACCAAACTTCCGTCGAGTGATAATTCTCCCAACATCATAAAATTCTCCAGCCCTTCGGGCGAGAGTTGTTCGTTGGCAGCCAGAATACCGATACAGAGTGGGAGATCATAAGCAGAGCCTTCCTTTTTGACATCGGCAGGAGCCATATTGATGATTACCCGCTTGCCCGGAATCCGGGAACCGATCTCCCGCAGGGCCGAATCGATCCGTTGCTGACTTTCTTTTACCGCATTGTCCGGTAAGCCCACAATGATAAATTTAGCACCGTTCAGGATGTTAACTTCCAGCGTAATGGTTGTGGCCTCGATTCCATTGACGGCACCACTAAATATCTTCACTAACATGACACCGCAGATTTAAGATTAAGTGTATGTAAGTTAAGATAATTTTACAATAAATCAAAGTGAAAATCCTGATTTTTATCTTCGGTCTCGAGCACTACTTCCCGACCGTCGAAACTGGCGAAACTATAATAGGTGATCCAGTCCCCTGTGTTGATATAGCGGCTGCTTGGCGAAAGAGTAAAATCGATAGGCAGATGCCGGTGTCCGAAAATGAAATAATCGAAATGTTGTCCTTGCAGCACTTCCCGGCAAAAACGAACGATCTCTTCTTTTTCCGCTCCCCGGAATGCATCGGCTTCGATTTTGCCGTTTTCCAGACGGGAATGCGACGACCATTTCCGCGCAATCAGGATTCCGATATCCGGATGTAGCCATCTGAAACACCGTTGTAAAAAACGGTTGTGAAAAATACGGTAGAGGAATAGATATCCTTTATCCTGTGGGTTCAGTGCATCTCCGTGTCCGATCAGGAAACGCTTACCGGCTATCCTGAAAATTTCATTGTGAGTATGTAGGATCACGCCGCATTCTTCCGGGAGATAACCGAATGCCCAGATATCGTGATTACCCGTAAAGAAATGTACAGGTATGCCCTGGTCCGTAAACTCGCATATCTTGGCCAGAAAGCGGACATGCCCTTTGGGTACTGCCCGCTTGTATTCGAACCAGAAATCGAAGATATCCCCGAGCAGGAACAACTCGCCACAATCCGGACGGATGGTGTCGAGCCAACGGATCAGGCGGTTTTCCCGTTCCCGGTCATTATCCAATACAGGAGCACCCAGATGGACATCGGAAACGAAATAAACCTTTTTTCCAGCCTGGAGCCGGAGGGTATGCTCTGTATGGGGGATTCGCTCACTGATTTTCATCGATTCTGCCTCTTTCTCGCTCTTGGGGTGAGTAATTTTAAATTATTTTAAAAGGTCGTTCAAACGGTCTTCCAGGCGTTGGCCTGCCAGATTTTTCCCGACAATTTCAAATTTAGGGTTGATAATATAATTGGCAGGTACACGTTGTATGTTCCACATCTGAGCAGCACGGCTTTTCAAACCATCCGGATCCCAGACACAAATCCAATTGATATCCAACTGTTTTACGAGACTTTGCCAGGCAAGTTTGTTCGGATCCAGACAAACCTGATAAATCTGAACTCCCCGGTTTTTAAATTTGTTGTAGATCTTTTTCATTTCTTGAATATAGCCGACTCCGTCTTTGCTGTTCAAGACAGTAAAATCGAGCAATATATATTTCCCTTTCAGCGAACTAAGGGCAATGGTGTCCCCCTGTGCATTCGGAAGATGGATTTCCGGCAGTGATCCTTCGCTGTTGTTGATCAATTGTTTTATTTTCATGTTTTGGATCGCCTTGTTGATTTGGTCCAAATGATTCAGGATCGCTTTCGTATATTGCGATTCCGGATACATCGCTTTCATCGAAGAGGCGACGACTTTATAAGAATGCAAATCGTTATCCGGATTCAGGATGAAATTATCCTGATCGAATTTCTGATACAAGGCATAATAGGAAGCCGGCGAAATGGCATGCTTCAGGATAAAATCCTTCGAAAAGTTAATTTGTTTGTTCACGATCGAATCCCAGGCGGCTGCAATTTTTTGACGTTCGCTGGTCGCTTCGGCAGGAAGGGCGGCAAAGCTTTTCTTCAGTGAATCCATCATGACATGAGTATTGTTCAGTTGAAAATTCAGCAGCTTTACCCAAAGGGAATTTTCAGATCCGTCTACCCAGTAATTCTGGGAAAGTCCGTTCAACGTTCCGCTCAATTCGATATGATCTTCCGGTTCAGCAATGAAAGTAATAAATTCCTTCGGACCGATTTTTACATTATAGAAAGTGGGGAGGGATGTTGCTGTTTTAAAGGTGAAATGTCCGTACCGGTCGGTTTTTGTCGAGTCGATGATGACAGCTTGATCGACATTTAACTGCTCCAGGTACACTTTTTGATTTTCGGCTTCCTTGATCCCTCCGGTAATTTTAACATTATTTTTACTTGTACAGGCAGCCAATGCAAGTAATACAAATACAGACGACCGTATATTTTTTCTCAACATGATGAAAAAGGTTAGTTATTACTAGATTTTAATCGTACGAAAATACAATTTTTTTCGGCTAGGACAAAAGGAATCTATTAGTTAAAATTCTGTCAAGAATTATTTCTTTCTGTTGCTTTCTAAAGGAAAAGAATATATTTGCAAACGATGTTGAAATTGGGCAAACAGATATTGCATACGTTAGTGCTGCTTATTACCGGGATGGCATTGATTGGAGTGAATGTAACTCAGTCGGGTTGTATTCATTCGGACCGCACATATCTCGAAGTCAGAGTCCTGCCTGCAGAGAACACATGTCCTTGCGAAGAGGAATGTGGCTGTTGTCAGGGGGAACGGCAATTTTGCAAAGATTGTTGTCATGCTTCTTCCCGTCATGATTTTTATAAAGTGACCGATTCTTCATTGGTAGAGCGGGGTTTACAAATGCAACTTTCCGTATTTACCTTACCTGAATGCGGTTGGGAGATGACGATACAGATTCTTGCTGTGCGGGACGGAAAGGATGGCTTTGCTTTTTACCGGAAGTTTCCCGGGATTCCGCCCTCGCTGGAATCGTTGTGTACTTTCCTTTGTTAAAACCTTTTGCCGGTCAGTCCTGACCATGGATTTGGATAAGGTGTGTTGTCATTTTTAATCTTCAATCATAAGGTAAATAGTGTAAAAATGAAATTGTTCAGTTTAATGGTACTGTTATGTGCCTCTCTGGGAGGATATGCCCAGGATATAAAGGGACGGGTGGTCGAGCAGGAGAATGGAAAAAAGGTCGGTTTGCCGGGGGCCAATGTCTATTGGGCCGGAACGACAGACGGTGTAGTGACGGATGCTGAAGGGCATTTTAAAATCAAATGGAATAAATCGGGGCGCTTGGTCGCCAGCTTTATCGGGTACCGGACCGATACGCTTACGGTAAAACGCACGGATAAACAGGTCGAGATCGAATTGGTGGCAGGAGAAGTACTCGATGAAGTGAAAGTGGTCACCCGGGGAAATACGACGATTATGAGTACCCGGGGGCCTCTGATCGAACAGGTGATCACCGGCGAAGAATTGTGTAAAGCAGCTTGTTGTAATCTGGGAGAGAGTTTCACTACCAATGCTTCGGTAGATGTGGCATATGCCGATGCTGTGACTGGGGCGAAACAGATCCAGTTGTTGGGGCTGACCGGTAAATATGTGCAGATGATGACGGAGAATATGCCCAATTTTCGGGGGATTTCGGCATTATACGGATTGAATTATGTCCCAGGCCCTTGGATGAGCGCTATCTCGGTTTCGAAGGGGGCCGGTTCGGTAATCAATGGCTATGAAGCGATTGCCGGACAAATCAGTGTCGATTATAAAAAGCCTGCTACGAGCGAAAAGATTTTTGTCAATGCCTATGGGAATAGTGAAGGGATGATCGAATTCAATGCCAATACAGGCATCCGTCTGAATGACAAGTGGAGCACAGCCATCCTGGCTCACGGGGATTGGCTGACCATGGAACACGATGGAAACCACGATGGCTTTTTGGATATGCCTAAAACGACCCAATACAATGTGATGAATCGCTGGCAATATAAGACCGATACTTGGTTTTTGCAATTCGGAGGGAAGCTCCTCGACGAAACCCGCCTGGGAGGGCAGAAAGGATTTAGGAAGGAAATGCGGGGTAGCTATGGAGAGGGTACTTTGTATGGGATCGGCATCGACTCTCGCCGGTATGAAGGCTTTTTGAAGTTGGGTTATCTGATGCCGCAGTACGAGAATACCAGTATGGCGATTTTGGTGAATTATACCGATCACGATCAGGATTCATATTATGGCGCCCGTGATTATCAAGCCCGTCAGCAGACTGTTTTTTCTAACTATATTTTTCAGTCTATATTCGGACAGAATGAAAATCAGAAATATTCTGCGGGGTTGTCCTTTAATTTCGATCGTTATGATGAATCCTTCAACGACTATTTAGTGGGTTCCGGTCAAAAGACGGCAACCGTAGATTTCGATCGTAACGAACGGGTAGGAGGGGCTTTTTTCCAGTATACCGGACTTTTCTGGCAAAAATTGACCGTAATGGCCGGACTGCGTTATGACTACCATAATATTTTCGGTAGTTTTGTAACTCCCCGTTTACATCTGGCTTATGCCCCCGACGATTTTACGATGTTGAAGGTGTCTGCCGGTCACGGTGCCCGGACAGCCAACATCCTGGCCGATAACAGTTATCTGTTGGCTTCTGCCAATTCGGTATACGTCAACGATAAATTGTTGGCAGCCCATCCCGAAGAATTAGATCGTTTGGATATGGAAAAAGCCTGGAATTTCGGAGTACAGTTGAACCGCAAATTTCTCTTGTTCGACCGTATACTGAATATCAACCTCGATTATTACCGGACGAACTTTACCGATCAGGTCGTGGCCGATAATGAGACTCAGGTAGGAAAAGTCAATTTTTATAACTTAGACGGTGATTCTTACTCCAATTGTTATCAGGTGGAAGTGAAATACGAATTGATCCCCCGGTTCGACGTTTTGGGTGCTTATCGTTACAATGATGTGAAGACCACGATGGGCGGCCGTCTGTTGAGGGCTCCGCTGCAAAGTAAATACAAAGGCTTGTTGAATTTGTCATATTACACCAATATGAAGAAATGGCAATTCGATTTCACCACTCAATTCAACGGTCCGGGACGTATTCCCGTTCCTGTGTCAGAAAATTCAGGACAAGCGGATCGTTTCGATTCTTTCCGTATCATGAATGCCCAGATTTCCAAGTTTTTCCGTAAATGGAGTATTTATGCCGGATGTGAAAATATCGGTGATTTCACCCAAAAACATCCTATCCTGGCTGCCGACCGTCCCTGGAGTGACGCTTTCGACTCTTCGAAAATTTGGGGTCCTGTACACGGACGTAAATTTTATCTCGGCCTTCGCTTCGGATTAGACCGGGAATAATATTGTTTTATTAACTTTGATACATAAATTTAAAACTAGGAACCATGAAAGTAGTACGATTAGTTTTGATAATGGTAGTAGTATTGTCAGCTGCCATGAGTGTAAATGCTCAGAAAAAGAATGAGAAAACCGTCATTTTTAATGCCAACCTGCATTGCGAATCTTGCAAAGCAAAAGTAGAAAAGAATATCCCTTATGAAAAGGGAGTGAAAGACCTGAAAGTGGATATGAAAACTCAAACCATCACAGTCACTTTCCGCGAAGACAAAAATACCACCGAAAACTTGCAGAAAGCCATCGAGAAATTGAACATCGAAGTGAAAGGAATCGAAGAAAGTAACACTTCTGCCAAAACCCAAGCCGGCGAAAAGTGTGAAAAATCCTGTTGTGAAAAAGAGAGGAAAACGAAATAAAAATAAAGAAAAAGGGGCAGACTTTTTAGTCTGCCTCCTTTCGTAATAACTCAATCCGGAACTTAGATATCCAGATATTTTCCTTCCTTGTCAAAAGCGGCAAGGGCTGCATTTACAGAAGGGGTATCTTCTTTATAAGTGACTCCGAACCATTTAGCCGTTGTTTTCAGTACCCTTACATCGGCAATTTGATCCTTGATCATTTTATCCACTACTTTGGGAATATAAAATTCTGATCTCAGATTATCTTTGTTAGCCGGGTAAAATTCGACGAACTGTCTTTCGATTTCTTCGAAAATTTTAGGAGTAAAGGCCCAGAAATTCATAGATACCAGATCGTCGGCATTCAGTGTTTTTCCGGTCTCTTCGTCTTTGATGCTTCCGTCTGCCTGTCTGCCGATTTTCGTACATTCCGTAACGGCAGTCAGGTGGTGATGGCTGTCGGTTTCACAGATCCCTCGTGAAACAGTGCCGTTTTCCGATAGGGTAGAAGCCAGACGGTAACCGACCAGGCCGAACTCTTGGTCCGTTGCTTCGTTGGCCAGGAAATCGTGGGCTTTTACAAAAGCATCGCTACCGTAAAAATCATCGGCATTCAGGGCGGCAAAAGGTTCATCGATTACTTCTTTGGCACTCCAGATGGCATGTGCCGTACCCCACGGCTTCTCGCGCTCGATGGGCGGCATTCCTCCCGGTAGTTTATCCATACTTTGATAGCAATAAGCGGTTTCTACCAATCCTTCGGCATATTTCCCTACAAAATCGATAAATTCTTTGGCGAAACTTTCGCGGATAACGAAAACGATCTTATCGAATCCCGCATGAACTGCGTCATAAATGGTATAGTGCAGCAAAGCCTTCTGGTGCGGTCCGAGAGGAGTAATCTGTTTCAGACTTCCGAAACGGGAACCCATGCCGGCTGCCATCACTAAGAGTGTAGTTTTTCTTTTCATGATTATACTATTTTTATAAGTGTCAGTGTTGTGAGCCGACAAAGTTATAAAAAGATTAAAGATTTAACCTAAAATTCATTTACGAATCTGCCGTTCCGGTCTGGTAAATTTTATTTCAGAGAGTCTCCGTGGTCGTGCTTATACCGGGTAAAAACCTCCATTGCTTCATATTCGGCCATACCCAAACGGTTGTACAAATCCGCTGTATTCCGGTTACGGTCTTCCGCCCGTTGCCAGAATTCACGCGGATCATCTCCCGGAAATGCCGGTCCGTTGTTTTGTGAACCGTGTTTGTAGATCGCTTTCCGTTTGATAGACAATTCTGCCGGACTGATCGGAACCGCCATGTCTACTTTTTCTACTTCCCATTCCATCCACGCGCCGCGATACCACCAGGTGTTACAATCTTTAAACCACTCGTCCCGGTCGATGATGTTGTAGGCACGGAGAATCGCATCCAGACAGACTCCGTGTGTCCCGTGCGGATCGGCTAAGTCACCCGCAGCATAGATCTGATGGGGTTGTACTTTCCGTAAAAGATCGACGATAATATCGACATCGGCTTGCGATAGCGGGTTCTTTTTCACTTTCCCGGTTTCATAGAAGGGGAGGTTCAGGAAGTGTACCCGTTCTTCAGGGACACCGATAAAACGGCAGGCTCCGCGGGCTTCTGCCCGGCGAAGGGCGGCCTTGAATTGCAATAGATACCGTGCTTCCTCGTCTCCCGGTTTGCGGTTAGCGATAGCTTGTTTTATTTGTAAAAATGCGTTTTCCATGGCCGGTAAATCCCCGTCCACCAGTTTAGTAAAAGAGGTGGCGATATCCATTTGCTGATAGATATAATCGTCGAAAACAGCGATGCTGCCCGAGGTTTGGTAAGCGACATGCACTTCGTGACCTTGTTCTACCAACCGGGCGAAAGTACCTCCCATAGAGATGACGTCGTCGTCTGGATGGGGACTGAAGATCAGGATTCGTTTAGGATAAGGATAGGCTCTTTCGGGACGGGTAGAATCATCTGCATTGGGTTTGCCTCCCGGCCAACCTGTAATGGTGTGTTGCAGGTCGTTGAATACCTGGATATTTACTTTATTGGCCGAACCGAAAGTCTTGATCAGATCGGTCATCCCATTGTCGATGTAGTCTTTGTTTTCTACTTTCAGGATCGGCTTTTTCACTTTCTGGCACAGCCAGATGACGGCTTTTCGGATCAGCTTGTCGTTCCATTGTACTTTGCTGACCAACCAGGGTTGATTGGCACGCGTCAGTTCTTCGGCTGCACTTTCGTCGATGACGAACTGTACGTTCGGATGTACTTGCAGAAAAGTGGCAGGGACAGCATCCGAAACACTACCTTCGACCGTAGCTTTGATGATAGAAGCTTTTTTCTCACCCCAAGCCAGGAGTATTACTTTCCGGGCTTTCATAATCGTACCCACTCCCATGGTAATGGCGCGGGACGGCACATTTTCCATGCCGCCGAAATCTCCTGCAGCATCCTTGATCGTCAGATCGTCTAAATATACCATCCGGGTTTTCGAAGTCAGCGGCGAACCGGGTTCGTTGAAACCGATGTGGCCTGTGCGGCCGATTCCGAGCACTTGAATGTCGATACCTCCGGCGGCCTCGATCTGCCGTTCGTATTCCTTACAAAAGTTTTCTATCTCTTCCGCTTTTAAGGTTCCGTCCGGAATATGAATATTTTTCGGGTCGATATCGATATGGTCGAATAAGTGATGGTGCATGAAATAATGGTAGCTTTGCTCCGATTCTTTAGGCATAGGCAGGTATTCGTCCAGATTGAAACTGACTACATTTTTGAACGACAGGCCTTCCTCACGGTGCATGCGGACCAGTTCTTCATAGAGTTTGATCGGCGATGAACCGGTCGCTAATCCGAGGACACATTTTTCGCTTTTATCCGCATTCGTACGGATCAGATCGGCAATTTCCCGGGCTACCGCTTTAACGGCTTCGGAAGGTTTTTCATAAATACGGACCGGCACTTTCTCGAAACGGTTGGCGCCTTCTCCTTTCGCTATATAGTTTTTGGTGATCATAAGGTTGGGTTTAAATTTATAATGTCAACTGGCAAAGTTAATAAAACTTTGGTATTTTTCATGTATCCGGGAGCGGCTTCAGGGCGACCGCACCAAAATTCCTCTAAAAAGTTTATCATTGCAAAATGAATACCTCTAATTATTTTTCAGAAGTGACAGATCCTCGTGTAACAGGTC
>NZ_CFKYFN010000076.1:0-2225 GCF_985060555.1 Odoribacter sp.
GCAAGGATATCTGCTTTTCTATCGTTCGTTATGGTAATGTAGCCGGAAGCCGCGGATCTGTCATTCCTTTCTTCCATAACATTATCAAGAATGGAGGAACCGAGCTTCCTATCACCGATTACCGCATGACCCGATTCTGGATCAGCTTGCAGCAGGGTGTCGAGTTGGTCATCAAAGCGTTGGAAGAATCCAAGGGTGGCGAGACCTTCATCTCCAAGATTCCTTCCTTCAAGATCACAGATCTGGCACAGGCAATGCTGCCCGGATGTCAGATGCCGGAAGTCGGCATCCGAGAGGGAGAAAAACTGCATGAGATCATGGTTACCGTAGAAGATTCTATGAATACCTATGAGTATGACAAGCACTTTATCGTATATCCTCAGATGGTATGGAGTGAATCCAGACGTGCAGTTCCCACCGGCAAGAGGGTTCCCGAAGGATTTTCCTATAGCTCAGGTAACAATACCGAGTGGTTAAGCGTAGAACAGATCAAAGAATTACTCAAGACAATCGATTTAGAAAAATAAAAGCAAAAATTTAAAACATGCCGCCCGATGGGCGGCATGTTTCAGACTGTAGACAAAACGCTTTTGGTCAGCACTCCAGAAGCGTTTTTCTTGTTTTGGGTTCAAAAAGTGTGTACTTGATCAATAATAAACACTTTTGGGTTCCCCTTTTTCCCTTCCTGGCTATCATCTTTGCCAGTTTTTTCAGATTCATGCAGGCAAACGTAAGCCCGACTTTCATTTCCATCCGGGCTTTTCCTATCATCTGTGTATAGCGTAATCCGTGGTTTTCTTTTGCTGTTCCGAAGAGGCGCTCTACGGTCTCTTTCCGTTGCGCATACACTTCCTTCATCCCAATCGTATGCCGGATATCCTCACACTTTTCCATGTACGGCTCCCAGATATGCCGGGTCACTACCTTCACATGATCCCTGCTTTCTGTGCACTGCTTCAGATATGGACATCCTTCACAGACGATTCCGCAGCTCTTGTATTCCCGGTATCCGGAACGGTTCGTCGTATGATAAGCCAACACCTGATCGTTCGGGCATACATAGCAGTCAAAATATTCATCATACACATACTCGGTTTTTTTGAAAAAACCATCTTTGGTCATGGGGCGTTTATACGGCAGAAGCGGTGTGATACCATCATCCAGAAGTAACTTTGCTATCGCTGGTGTTTTGTATCCTGCATCGGCTACCAGTGTCTGAATGCCAATGTCTTTTATCTTATCATACAGGGATTTAAATGTCCGGCTGTCATGCTGGTTGCCGGGATTTACACATAACCCAGAATCCATCCGTTTTTGTCACAGGCTGTCTGCACGGAATACGCAAAAACATTTTTATGCTCACCCTTTCGGAACCATCCGCTTTCCGGATCCGTTGTACTTTCCTTGACCGTTTTTTCTTCTTTTCCATCAGAGCTGCCACCACAGGAGGGGGGGATCTTTGGGATCTTCCTTCTTTTCTTTCAGAGGCTTTTTCCCATGCGCTTCCCGGTCTTCATTGATTTCCTTCTTTAACTGCTCTTCGAAGAACAGTGCTTCCTCATCTGCAATCCGTTTCCGCATCTTTTTGCTGTTTGCCCGTGCTTTTACATGGGTGGCATCCACGAAGACCTCGGAAGGATCAATCAGTCTGTATTTATAGCATTCCTGCAGGATACGGGAAAAGATCTGTTCAAAAAGATCAGTATCCTTAAAGCGTCTGGTATAATTCTTTCCAAACGTAGAGAAATGGGGAACCTTGTCCATCATTTCCAGACCGAGGAACCATCGGTATGCGACATTGACTTCGATTTCTTTTACTGTCTGGCGCATGCTTCGGATGCCGTACAGATACTGGATGAATGGAATTTTAATGAGCATGACCGGATCCATGCTGGGGCGGCCATTGTCTGCACTGTATTTATCGATCACAAGATCATAGATAAAACTCCAGTCGATTGCCTGGTCAATCAGGCGCAGCAGATGATCCTGCGGAACAAGGTCATCCATGCAGAACATCTGAATCTGTTCTCTTTTCTTATCTGCATTCTGTGTCATCATAGGAAACACCGCCTTTATTTTGATACTTTCATTATACCAAAAAAGTAGTGAAAAGTCCCGTAAATACGGCATTTTCACTACTTCTTATATGCTTGTAAGTACATAATTTTTGCAGTCATGACACAAGAAAAGCTCCCTCACAGGAAGGAGCTTTGTCTACAGTCTGA
>NZ_CFKYFN010000077.1:0-3383 GCF_985060555.1 Odoribacter sp.
CAAATTGGAAATAGCTGCAATAATGTCAAACCGGGACCGCAGGGTTCCTGTTTTTTGTTCAAATAGTTTGTTTCTTATCCAAAATTCTTATCTTTGTAAATGAATACCTTATATTTCGGACGATATGCGCAAGGATGCCGTGCCGAAATAAAAATCGGGAACGCTATTTGATCGTCAAACTGAAAAACCAAAGCTATGAAAAAGATCGTTTGTCTTATCGCAATGGCTCTGTTTACCGCGACGGGTTGTACGTCCGTGGAGATGAATCAAACAAAGACTGATACCCCAGATGATAATACACAGGGAAAGGCTACTACTTTGTCCTGCGCCGATTATACGCTGAATCCTCTTTGGAACTGGGCTGAAACGCCCGCCAATCAACTGATCGTGATTCGCAGCCAAGCGGAACTGGCGGATTTTATATTTCCCAACGACAAATTGCCCGAAGATATAGACTTCGAAAAGAACACGCTCCTTTTGGTTGCAGGACAGGCCACAAACGGAATCGAAAGCGTCAAAAAAAACTTTGTAAAGGCGGATGCTCAATATATATATTCCGTAACTTTTCTGCTGAACGACACCACCGAAGCCCCGAAATGGCGTGTAGCGCAGTTGGTTCCGTTTGTTCCGAGCGAAGCGAAAATATCGCTCGATCTGGAGATTAATTAGCCTCCTCCTGCTTTGCCAGCAGATAGTAGCAGGTCGTCGTGAAAAAATTTCTCACATAAGGTATTTTCCCGATAACGGGAGATAGTATGCGCGGTTTCAATCCGAATTTCACCTGATAATTCGGGTTTATGAAATATAGCCGCTGATTCACTATACGTAATCCCGTTGCCGTTACTAATTTATGGAAACCCTCGATAGTGATGCGCGTATCCCGAATTTCAAAAAAACATTTCACAGTACTTTCCTTTTCGCCGCATGCCCTGAACACCAAACGGAAAAGAGATCGGGGCAACAGGTGGATGTAAGGACAATTGGCGATAATCCGGTTCTTCGCCATTTGCTGATGTCCCCCGAACGGCATTTGCCATGCGGGGAATCCCAGATACAAAAGGCCGTCAGCTTTCAAAAAGGATTTTAAATGCAACATCAACCGCTCTTTTTCGGGAATATGCTCCAACGCATCGTGCAGGATAATCAGGTCGTAAGGTTGTGTGTCGCTGTAATCGAAAATGTCCGAACAGATAAACGTCCCTTTCAACCCCCTTTCGGCGAAAAGTGTCTTTGCGGTTTCGATTGACGGTTTATGAATATCTATTCCTGTTACCGTGGCCCCCTTTGCCGCAAAAATGGAAAGAATGCCGCCAAAGCCGCAACCGACCTCCATTACCCGGCAGTTACGGCCGAATTTCAAGGATGTGTGCTGTTCAATGTAAGGGAGATAATAGTTCCGGCAGGAAGTTGCTGTTTCTTCAAAGTAGGCGGAACGATCCTGATGGCGTGTTTGCATGGTGGAAATTTGAAAAAACAAAGGCGGAGAATCCGATTCTCCGCCTTATCGGTAAAAATTACTGTAAGGAAAGTTCTAATGACGAAGTGAGTTCGACGGTAAAAGGTTGTGTGATAATAATGCTCTTGGCGTTGGTAAACGTCAGCTTGGCATTATTCTTAACGGTTACGTTCGTCGCGGAAATCTCATCACCCGAAATAACAGTATCGGTTGTTACCGTCTTGTCGTTGAAATAGACGGTAGAACCTGTGTTTTTTGCCTTTATAACAGCGGCGTAAGCATCTACCAAACCATAGCCCATTTGGTTGTTCCAAGTTCCGTTGGTGTGGCCCGATTGGGTCGTATAGGAATAGTTGCCACACTTTTTAGCCGTACTTTCGATAATATCCGCAACCTGCTTTTGCGTCAAATCCGGATTTACGGAAAGAACCAATGCGGCAACCCCTGCGACAAGCGGACAAGCAAACGAAGTCCCGCTAATGGCGGATGAATAACCGCTATTAGTGGTGGTTGTAATAACATCCTCACCCGGTGCAACAACATCCAGAGCAGAACCATAATTGCTGAACGATGCCCGCATACCGCTGCTGCTGATTGCACCCACCGCTATAACTTCGGGATTACAATTTGCCGGATAACCAACGGTCGATTGATAATCATTGCCTGATGCAAACACAACGACGCACCCCTTTCCCGAACGTCCGTTTCTCAACGCATTGGAAATAGCATCGTCAATGACTTGGTATTTGACCGAAGAACCCCATGAATTCGAAATAACGGCAGCGCCATTATTGCAGGCAAAATTGATTGCATCGGCCCTTTTCTGCCGACTGTCGGGATTTCCCATAAGCGTATTACTTATAGACATCAGTTTGCAGTTAGGAGCTATTGAAGCGATGCCGATTCCATTATTGGTTTTAGCACTGATAAATCCAGAACAATTAGTCCCATGAGTGCCATAAACCTTGCTCGGACGAGTTCCGGTTTCACTGTCGTAGCTGATTGTGTGGACATTCAAATCGGGGTGATCTAACTGTATTCCATGATCGACAACAGCGACAATAATGTTTTCAGATCCTAAACTTTCTGCCCGCGCGTTTTCGAAGTTAATGTCTACTCCAGCGGTCGCCGTGTTTTTCAAATGCCACTGCGAACTGTAAAGCGGATCGTTTACCACGGCATATAAGTCATCGTCACACATCAAATCCGGCTGACAAGCCTCGAAAAGCCCGGTTTCATAAAATATGTTAGCCATGTCCAACGCATTGCCTGCGGATTCATTGGTGCAGGAAAGCGTGTACCAGTCACGCATATATCCGTTTCTGCCGAGTATCGTCACTTTGTTTTCTTCGGCGAACTGTTGGAGAGTACGCAAATCTTTTATAGATTTCACTTTTACATAATGAACAAACCTACAATTACGAACATTGCAAAAGATAATTTTTTCATAAGTTTATTCGATTTAGAGTGAGATATTTGTGTATTTCAAAATTAGAGCAAATGTCCCCGAAACCCAAAAAATAAGGGCCGCTAAAATTTTTCAAACAAGGAGAATTCCTGCCTGAAATACAGGCTATTATACACATCAAAAAGCCCGAAAATTTTTCAGTTTTCGGGCCTTGCTCTAATATGCTCTAAATCAGCAAATTACCAGCAAATCTTTATTGTCAACAAGTTTTGCTGGCAAAAATATTGATTATCTGATATTTACGAAATAATATTGAGAATCACATCTTTGGTTGTAATATGCGAAGCTATTATTTTCTTTTTCAAATGGAACTTCCGCATGTATATTGTTTTTAGCGTTTCATTGGTAATAACGCTTATCTGTTGCGGTGAAAATCCGGCATAGAGCAGGCATAGCAATTCCACGAAACATGGCTTGATTTTCGGATATTCGGACTTGAAATTAGAAATCACATTATCG
>NZ_CFKYFN010000078.1:0-62452 GCF_985060555.1 Odoribacter sp.
GCTTTTTCTGAACGCCCGACCGGTGGTGTCTGAGCGAAGCGAGTTCCGCCGGTCAGTGAAAGAAAAAGGTAGACGACCGACAGAAGCGACCGGGTCCCCCAACACGAACACCGAAGACGAACAAGTAACAAAATAATTCTACATTTATCGGTGTAAGGTATATAACTGCCAAAATTTATTCATTGAGGACTTTCCAGAGTATATCTTTCAATTCGGTAAGGCCGGTTCCTGTCACAGAGGAGATAAAGACATAAGGGATATCGGGGAGATCGCACTCCATCTCTGCCATCAGTTCTTTATCGGCACAGTCTGATTTTGAAATGGCCAATACGCGTTTTTTATCCAGAAGCTCCGGATTGTATTGTTTCAATTCGTTTAACAGGATGTTATATTCCTGATGAATATTCTGACTGTCGGCAGGTACCAGAAATAGCAATACCGAGTTGCGTTCGATGTGGCGCAAAAATCGGATACCCAGTCCTTTTCCTTGGTGTGCTCCTTCGATAATACCGGGAATATCTGCCATAACGAACGAACGTCCATCACGGTAATTGACGATTCCCAGGTTAGGAACGAGTGTCGTGAAAGGGTAATTGGCGATTTCGGGTTTAGCAGCAGATACTACCGACAATAAGGTCGATTTGCCGGCATTGGGGAATCCTACGAGGCCCACATCCGCTAATACCTTTAATTCGAGAATGACCGTCCGTTCGACGCGGGGCTCTCCGGGCTGTGCAAAACGGGGCGTTTGATTCGTTGCCGAACGGAAATTCCAATTGCCCAGACCTCCGCGTCCTCCCTTGACCAGGATAAAACTTTCCCCGTCTTGTGTGATTTCACAAATCGTTTCGCCGGTTTCTGCATCCCGGGCAACCGTTCCTAAAGGAACTTCGATTGTAACATCTTCACCATCGGCACCTGTACTCCGGTCTTCACTTCCGTTTCCGCCGTCACCTGCAAATACATGGCGCTGGTATTTCAAATGGATCAGTGTCCAGTAATTTCGGTTTCCACGGACGATGACATTGCCTCCCCGTCCTCCGTCACCTCCATCCGGTCCGCCTTTCATCGTTCGTTTATCCCGGTGTAAATGGGCGGATCCCCGTCCTCCGGCACCACTCCGGCAGAAGGTTTTTACATAATCGACAAAATTCGTAGAAGCCATAATATGAAAAAGTAAAAGGTAAAAAGTAAAAAATCTTAGGCATTCAGGATATAGAGATCCGGATAATTTCTTCCCAAACCATCGTAATCCAAGCCTCTGCCCACGACAAAATCGTTTTCCAGTTCAATGCCTTTGTAGGCGATGGGTACCTGACAGACTGCGGCTTTGGGTTTATGGAATAAAGTGGCGACGATCACTTGTTTCGGATTCTTAGCATGTAAATATTCCAGCAAATGCTTCATCGATCTTCCGGAGTCGATGATATCTTCCAGAATGACGACCGTACGGTTCTGTATGTCCTCTTTTAGCCCGATCAACTCTTGGATTGCTCCGGTAGAACAGGTTCCGCTATAGGAAGCGACTTTGACAAAGCTGATTTGTGTACCCGGAATGACGATTTGTTTAATCAGGTCTGATGTGAACATAAAAGAACCGTTCAAAATACTTAAAAATAGAGGTTGGGTATCGGCTAGCTCCCGGTTCATCTGTTCGGCCATTCGGGTAATGACTTGATCGATTTTAGTAGCTTCGATAAAAGGACGAAACTCTTTGTCATGTAATATGATATTTCCCATTTTGCTAAATTGCTATCCCTTTGAGTATTTATTTGGACAAAAGTAATATTTTTAAGGCATATATGGAGGGACAAATCAGATTATATTTATTTTTGTATCGATTAGTCTGATGAATTTTACCTTATAAAACAAATATCGAATGAATCCAAGAGTAAGTATTATTATGGGGAGTACTTCCGATCTGGCCATTATGGAGAAGGCGGCGAAAGTATTGGATGACATGGGTATTCCATTTGAAATGAATGCCTTGTCGGCTCATCGTACTCCTGCAGAGGTGGAGGCTTTTGCCAAACAGGCTGCAGAGAGAGGAATAGAAGTCATTATCGCCGGAGCCGGTATGGCTGCCCATCTGCCCGGAGTCATTGCGGCCATGACACCGGTGCCGGTGATCGGGGTGCCGATCAACGCCTCTTTGAACGGAATGGATGCTTTGTTGGCTATTACTCAGATGCCTCCGGGAATTCCTGTCGCTACAGTGGCTATCAACGGAGCGATGAATGCTGGAATTCTCGCCGTACAAATATTGGCTGTCGGAGATCGGGAGTTGAAAGAAAAGATGATTCATTTTAAAGAATCTTTGAAAAAGAAGATCGTCGATGCCAATAAAGAATTGGCTGCGGTGAAATATAATTTCAAAACAAATTGATCTGAACCGACTGATATATCATCCCGTAAAGAGTTATCTATTCTTTACGGGATTTTCTTTTGTAAATATTTTTAAATTAAGTTTGTTTTTAAGTAAATAATTCATAAATTTGAGAATATAATAAGATGAGGTGTTATTGTTGTGTGGTCATAGCGTGATGCCGGCGGTATAAGGTAATTTATTTTTTGTTCGTTCTGTTTCGTCGCTTAATTTCATACCGTCGGTATTTTTAATGGAGAGTTCCCCCTTGTGGTAACGGGATGTTAGGATTTTATATCTGATGCAGAACTACAGCTTACTGCTTGTTGCGAGGTCCGGCCTGGCAGAAGTTGTATAATTTTCAGTACGATGAGATGCTGGCAATTTGGGTTATTTCTATTGTTTTCACTGGTCTCTTTGGATGTTTGGGCACAGGATTTACCTGATATTGAACGTTTGTTGGAAGGAAATGATATTCTGAATACAGAAGATGGATACGAGGAGATGGTCGATATCCTTTCTAATCTGTTGATGACTCCTGTGAACGTAAATACGGCCGGGTTCGATTCCCTCAAGATGTTGTTTTTATTGTCCGACAGTCAGATCGACCAGTTGTTGGAATTTCGAAAGAAATACGGGAATTTTCTTCATATCAACGAGTTATTGTTGGTGCCGGGAATTGGGAAGAAAGATCTGGAGAATATCCGGTCTTTCATTACTTTAGGGCATCCGGAAGTGCAGGACCGGGTGAAAGCGATAAGGTTACGTAGCCGACAGGAATTACTGACCCGTGCCAAAGTGAGTCTCCCCTTGCAGGAAGGGTATACAACCTATTCTCCGGTTGATTTCGATACCCGGAAAGAGTATGAACGCAAAGTAGATAATCGCTTCCATGGCCCTCCGGTCGGGCTGTTACTCAAGTATAAAGCGACGATCGGACAACATCTGCAAGCTGGTTTGACTCTTGAAAATGATCCGGGTGAAGGATATTTTACCCGGTATCAGAAAACCGGTTTTGATTTTTTATCAGCCCACATAAGTATTCATACAGATCGTTTTTTCCAACGGATTCTTTTGGGTAATTACCGCTTACAATGGGGGCAAGGCTTAGTGGCCTGGGGTGGTTTTACTTCCGGGAAATCGGAGGTTGTCGTCGGAAACGAGAAATCGGGCAAAGGTTTTTCGCCCTACACTTCTGCCGATGAAAATAATTACCTGAAAGGCGTTGCCCTGACTTTGAAACCCTGTCGGCAGGTAACGGCGGATGTGTTTTTTTCCAGGAAGAAAACCGATGGTAATATCGTGCAGGCGGATACACTGGCAGAAGAGGATCTGCTGTCGGTTTCTTTGTATGAATCCGGTTATCACCGTAATAATAACGAGTGCCGGAAAAAACATACCCTGGAAGAACTGACTACGGGAGGAGCCGTACATTGGAATGCACCGGCCTTTAAGCTCGGTCTGAACGCTTTGTATTATGATTTTAAACCGGCCTTGATGATCGGGGATCGTATTTATCAGCAATATAACGATACAGGGCACAAACGTTTTTTGATGAGTGTGGATTATAAAACTTCGTTTCGCGGAATATATTGGTTCGGAGAAACGGCTTTTAGCGGAATCGGTTCCTGGGCTACGATCAACGGGCTGAGGTGGGGAAATTCATTCTTATCTGCCTGTTTGCTTTATCGTCGTTACGATAAAAAATATATCTCCCATTATGCTGCCGGATTTGGCGAATATTCCAATACATCCAATGAGGAGGGGGTGTATTTCGGTACCGATATATCTCCTCTGAAAAACTTGAAGATTAATCTGTACTATGATTGGTTTCGTTTTTTCAGTCCCCGTTATGGAGCTACTATTCCCGGATCGGGGTGGGAACTGTTGGGACAGATCGGTTACCGGCATGGGAATTGGGAACATCGTTTTCGGTTAAAACGGGAGATCCATCCCGAAGATACGAAAGAAAAAATCTCTGTTCAGCGGGAAAAAAGTGAATACCGTTATCAGATCGGTTATCGGGTAACTCGTCAGTTGGAGTTAAGAACACGTTTCAGCCTTTCTCATTACCATAAAGAACAGATCAAGGAAAAAGGTTTCCTGGTCTATCAGGATTTGATTTATGCAACCCGGAATAGTCGTTTTAAAATGCAATATCGTTTGGCTTGGTTTAAGACCGATTCCTATCAGTCCAGGATTTATGCATACGAGAATAATGTGCTGTATGGATACTCCTTTCCTTCTTTTATGGGAGAGGGGTGGCGTACTTACCTGAACTTGAGTTGGAAACCGTTAAACGGCCTGACTTGTTACCTGAAGGGTGGATTTACGGTGTATCCCGATCGGGAAGTAATCGGTTCGGGAGTCACGAAAGTAGAAGGAAATAAATTGTATGATCTTGCTTTGCAGTTACGTTTTACCTTTTGAGATCATTTATTCCGGTTTGTTTTTGGCATGCAACAAGTGCATGATTTCTTCATCCGTCAATTTTTTCACGTTTGTGATGATCATATTCTCATGTAAGAAATTACCGTATTGATTACATTCGTCGATAATTCCTGCGAAAAGGGGTTGAAGCTCTGTTTTCAGAGGAAGGAGCAACAGCATCACGGCATAATTCCCTTTAAATTCCGTAGATTCGATACAGCCTTGAGCATTGTTAATGGCTGTTTCTGCTTCATTTTTCAGCGTATTTTGCTGAAAAGAGGGTAAGTCGCCGGGAACGCGGTAAAAAAACACACAGAAATACCGCAATAATAGCCCTTGGCCTCCCAGCCCTGTAGAGATAAACACACCGGGATCGTCCAGCAGAGTCGATTGTAATAACATTCTGGATTGTTGGAGCGCTATAATCGCCCATTTTTTTAAGGGAGTGTCTTGTTTCGAAAAATTTTCGATAGCACGGTATACCGAAACATCGTCCAGAGTTGCCAATACGACCAGCATTTTCTTTTTGATTTCCGGGTCGATCGTATCGTCATAGAGGTCATTGATGTTTTCCAGGTATTGTTTGCTTGTTTTTTGGTAGTTTTCAGTTCGTTTACTGAGTAAGTTTACCATTTCGAAGTATTCTTTCTGCACCTTGATATCCACTTCTTCCTCCAGGATGCTGAGGTTGGAGCCGGCCATGGCCAGTAATTGATCGATATCTTCTATTTTCTTTCCCTGTTTACTCATGTTCGATGTATTTCTCAGACAAATTTAAGCTATTCCATATAAAAAAAGCTGCCCTCGGAGCAGCTTTTTTTATATCTGTAAAGAATTAGGCCTTGTGTCTGCGTTCATCAGATACGGTCAGCTTCTTTCTTCCTTTTGCTCTTCTTCTGGCTAATACTGCTCTACCTCCGGCAGTTGCCATTCTTTCTCTGAAACCGTGTTTGTTTCTTCTTTTGGTGTTTGAGGGTTGAAATGTCCGTTTCATTGTAAAATATATTTTAGCATTATTTTCTCACTTCGGACTGCAAAAGTAGGGATTTTTTTGGTGTCTCCAAAAAAAAGTTACTTTTTTTTACCTGATTACTTGTAACTAAGCCTTGGCTGGTCTCGTATTATTACTGAAAGATGAAAAAGAAGTCTGAAAATTTGTTTTTATAAATCAAATTATTAACTTTAAGAGCGATTATCCTGATATGAGACAGCTTAAGATTACCAAGCAAATTACGGGGCGCGAGTCGTACTCCATCGAGAAATATCTTCAGGAGATAGGTAAAATCCATGTTTTATCTCCCGAAGAAGAAGCCGATTTGGCAAAAAAAATCAGAAGTGGAGACCGGGCGGCAAGGGAAAAACTGGTATTGAGTAATCTGCGGTTTGTCGTTTCTGTCGCGAAACAGTATCAAAATCATGGGCTGACTTTAGGTGATCTGATCAATGAAGGAAATGTCGGATTGATCAAAGCGGCCGAATGCTTCGACGAAACCAAAGGATTCAAATTTATTTCTTACGCTGTATGGTGGATTCGTCAGTCTATCCTTCAGGCAATAGCTGAAAATGCCCGGCTTATCCGGTTGCCATTGAATAAGATCAGTACGATCAATAAGGTGAATCGGTGTTATACTTTGTTGGAACAAGAGTTCCAACGCGAACCGACAGAAGAAGAGATTGCAGAGAAAATGGATATGACGCCTGAAGAGGTAAAGGAAAACATGAAGATCGCCACGAAGCCGGTATCTATGGATGCTCCTTTGACGACCGATGAAGAATCTATTTCCCTCTACGATGTATATATCGCTCCCGATCCTTCTATCCAGGCTCCTGAAAGTTCACTGAATCAGGACTCACTGAAAACCGATATCGAACGTTCGTTCGCTGCTTTGTCGGTACGTGAAGCTACTATTTTAAGTATGTATTATGGCCTGAACGGATATTCCTCGATGTCACTCGAAGAAATCGGAACGAAATTAGGTTTGACGAGTGAAAGAGTCAGACAGGTGAAGACTAAAGCGATCCGGAAATTGAAAGAGGTGAAGAACAACAAACGGCTGAAGACCTATTTGTAAAATAAGGATAGAATCAGGGATGAAAGATAAGCTTTCATCCCTGGTTTTTTTTAGAAGAATGCGGTGTAGATCACTACCAATAAGATACAGATGATATAAGCACAAATATTGAATACTTTGTCTGTTTTAAACATATCGGCAGTCAGTTTGATCGCTTTCGGATCATCATCTGCGGGATTACTGCTCAGGCTGACCATAAAGATCACTACAATCGTCAACAAGGTTGCGTAGAACATTTGGTCCATGAACGGCATCTCGAGTGGTAAGAGTTTAAAGATCAGAGCGATTGGAATGGAACAAAGTACACCCCAGATCGCTCCTTTGTTCGTTGCTTTCTTCCAGAACAATCCCATTAAGAATACAGCCAAAATACCCGGGCTTACCAAACCGGTATACTCCTGAATGTATTGGAACATCTGATCGATACCTCCCAATAGCGGGGCCAGACATACGGCTATGATCAAGGCGATACCGGCTGTTAAACGGCCTACGTTGACCAGTTTTGTTTGCGAAGCTTCGCGATTGATATATGGTTTATAGATATCCATCGTAAAAATGGTGGAAGTTGAATTCAGCATAGAAGCCAGCGAAGAAACGATCGCTGCAGCTAAGGCGGCTAGTACCAGTCCTTTCACACCGACGGGAATGAAGGTACTGATCAGCCAGGGATAAGCATTGTCATTGTTCAATGCGGTAGAACCTGCAATTTCGAAAGCACTTCTGGCGCCGTACAGGTCTTCGGAATACATTACCCAGGCAACGATTCCCGGAATAACTACGATGAAAGGAATCAACATTTTCAGGAAGGCTGCAAAGGCGATACCCCGTTGTGCTTCTGTCAGTGATTTGGCTGCCAGGGTACGTTGGATGATGTACTGGTTGAAGCCCCAGTAGTATAGGTTGGCTACCCACAGTCCACCGATCAATACATAGATACCCGGAAGATTGTTGAACTCCTTGTTATCGCGGGAGAGTACCATATCGAATTTATCACTGGCAGCATCGGCGATGTGAGAGATTCCATTCAGGATTCCTCCGTCGGGAGTGACGTAATGCAAGGCGATTAAGGTTGTAATAATACCACCGATGACTAGCAGGGCAACCTGAATGACATCTGTCCAGGCTACAGCCGATAATCCGCCATATAATGAGTAAGCTGCTGCAAAAATAGCCAGCGCGATAATAGCCGGAACGATCATACTGCCATCTCCAACACCTACAATCGTGTCGATGGCTTTACCACCCAGGAATAATACAGAAGTCAGGTTGACAAAAACAAAGAGAGCGATCCAGAATACAGCCAGAATGGTTTTCAGATTGGTCGAAAACCGTTTTTCCACAAATTCCGGAATCGTGTAAATCCCTTGTTTGATAAAAATCGGCAGGAAGAATTTTCCAACGATAATCAAGGTCAGAGCTGCCATAAATTCATAGGAAGCAATAGCCAGACCTCCGGCAAAACCTGAACCGGACATACCGATAAATTGCTCTGCTGAGATGTTGGCGGCAATCAGAGAAGAACCGATAGCCCACCAAGGCAATGCTTTACTGGCCAGGAAGTAGTCCTCGGCAGTTTTGGTGTGTCCTTTTTTAGTCCGTGATACCCACAGACCTACACCCACTAGTAGAATCGCGTATATTCCGACGATTACGAAATCAATTATATGAAAACTTGGATTCATAATAAAATTTTATGTGATTATTAATTTAATTTACGTGCTCCTTCACCGATGTCGGCGATATAAAATGTGGCTTCCAGATGGGTTTTGTCCTTGTAGATTTTCCCTACTTCCCGGATATAACGATCGACCTGTTCTTCTTGAATCAGCGTTACGGTACAGCCACCGAAGCCGGCACCGGTCATCCGTGATCCTAAAACTCCTTCCAGCTGCTGACCTTCTTCAGCCAGGGTATCTAATTCGATCCCTGTCACTTCGTAGTCGTCTTTCAGCGATCGGTGGGAGGCATTCATCAATTGCCCGAATGTTGTCAGTTTACCTGCTTTTAAGGCATCGATGGCTTGTTTGACTCTGGCATGCTCGTGCACAGCATGTTTTGCTCTGCGGTAAACGATCGGGTCGGAAATCGAAGTACAATACTGCCCGAATTCGGTGGGCGTCAATTCACAGAGGAAAGTGATCGGATGCCGGCTTGAAATAGAAGCGACCGCCTGTTCACATTCGCTTCTCCGTTCGTTGTACTTAGAATCTGCTAATCCTCTTTTTTTATTGGTATTGGCGATGACGAGCTTATATCCTTCCATATGTAAAGGGACATACTCGTATTTCAGGCTGGCACAATCCAGAGCGATCGCGTGATTGGCTTTGCCCATGCCGACAGCAAACTGATCCATAATTCCACAGTTGACCCCGACGTAATCGTTTTCAGCTTTTTGCGAAATTTTGACCAGCTCGGTCATATCGAGGTGTACCTTCGTGACATCGTTCAGCATCACTGCTGTGACTACCTCGATAGAAGCTGAGGAAGAAAGACCTGCTCCATTCGGAATGTTTCCATAGTACAAAAGATCGTACCCCCATACGTCGGAGCCCCGTTCTGCAAATTCTTTCATCACGCCGATCGGATACTTGATCCAGGCGGTAGGTTTGTCTTCGAAAGCGTTTGCATTAGCGGTGTAAGAACGATCCATATTTACACTCGAAAAACGATTTTGACGGTCTTCACGCTTCGCTATCAAAAGATAGGTCCCGAAGCTCAACGCACAGGGAAAGACCAGCCCTCCGTTGTAATCCGTGTGTTCCCCGATAAGGTTCACCCGGCCCGGAGCAAAGTAGGTATGCTCCGCTCGTTTCCCATAGATTTCTTCAAATCTATGTTCTAATTCTAGTGTGTTCATATTTATTGTTAGTTGTGTTCTGCTCTATATGCTCTGCACGCAAATATTCGGACAAAAATATAACATTTTTTTAGTAGCACAACTTAAACTGTTAAGAATGGTAAGATATACACGCTATATCTTTTCATTATTGATGGTGATTTTTCTCTTTTTTATTAAAGGAAATTAATATCTTTGCGAACAGTTAGTAAGAAATTAGTTATTTTTTGTTTTAAAGTGTAAGGGATTGGTAGAGTAATTGGAATAAATAGAAGTATTTACGTATGAAACCACAGATCTATATATTGAAAAATACGCACCTCGAAGTACATATTTCTACTTTAGGGGCAACTTTAACCCGCATGCTGACGAAAGATTTGCAGGGAAAGGTTGTAGATGTGTTGCTGGGTATGGAAAAGGCCGAAGATTACGAATCGCCGGAATATATTGCTAGCGGAGCTTATCTGGGAGCGATAATCGGACGTTATGGGAATCGGATTGCCCGGGGAAGATTTGAGATCGACGGTGTAAAATATCAGTTGGCGATAAATAATGGTGAAAACCATCTGCATGGAGGATTGTGTGGTTTCGATAAAAAGATCTGGAACGTCGGACAAGCCGGTACAGATTCGCTGACGTTGACTTATTGCAGTCCCGACGGCGAAGAAGCCTATCCGGGAACACTACAGGTGAAAGTCGGGTTTTCGCTGCAGGAGAAAGCTTTACGAATCGATTATGAAGCTGTTACCGATAAAAAATGTTTTGTCAATCTGACTCACCATCCTTATTTTAACCTGAATCCGGAGGCTGCCGATATTAAACGACATACCCTGAAATTATATACCGACCGCTATTTAAAGACCGACGATTTGATTCCGGACGGGACTTTTGTTACGGCTACCGGAGATTATGATTTCACTTCGCCGGCATCTTTACAAGGTGTGATCGGAAACCAGGGAGGACTGGACGACTGTTTTGTATTCAACAATTCCGGGAAACTGATTCGAATGGCAGAACTTTTTGATGATCAGACAGGTATAAAACTTTATGTATGTTCCGATTATCCGGGAGTGCAAGTGTACACGGGAAAATTTCTGAATGTAAAGCAGGCTAAGGATGGTAAACAATACGGACCTTATGCCGGAGTAGCTCTGGAAGCTCAGTTCTGGCCCGATTCTCCCAATCATCCTGAGTTTCCGTCTACACTTTTAGTGCCGGGAGAAATTTATCGGAAAACGACCATTTATGGTTTTGAATGAATTTGAGTGATTCAAATAATATTTTATTAAAACTGTTTATAACCTACAATTATGGGAAAATATGAATTAAACAAAAACCTTGCACAGATGTTGAAAGGTGGAGTGATCATGGATGTGACTAATGCAGAGCAGGCAAAAATTGCTGAGGCAGCAGGAGCTTGTGCCGTAATGGCATTAGAGAGAGTACCGGCAGATATCCGTCGTGACGGTGGAGTTGCCCGGATGTCCGATCCGCAGATGATCAAAGCCATTCAGAAAGCTGTTTCTATTCCGGTGATGGCCAAAGTGAGAATCGGTCATTTTGTGGAAGCTCAGATATTGGAAGCCATCGGTATCGACTTTATCGATGAAAGTGAAGTATTGACGCCTGCCGACGAACTTTATCATGTAGATAAAACAGCCTTCAAAGTGCCGTTCGTATGTGGAGCACGTAATTTGGGTGAAGCTTTACGGCGTATCGGTGAAGGGGCTGCTATGATTCGTACCAAGGGAGAAGCTGGAACCGGAAATGTCGTTGAAGCGGTGACTCATATGCGCCAGATCAACGATGATATGCGGCGGGTGAAAAATGCCGGAATGGAAGAATTGATGAGTCTGGCAAAAGAATTCGGAGCTCCTTATGAATTAGTGAAATATGTACACGAAAATGGGAAATTACCTGTCGTGAATTTTGCTGCCGGTGGTATCGCCACTCCTGCCGACGCTGCCTTGATGATGCAGTTGGGCTCCGAAGGGGTATTCGTAGGTTCCGGAATCTTCAAATCCGGTGATCCGGCAAAACGGGCAAGAGCTATTGTTCAGGCTGTTACCTATTATAACGATCCGGTGAAATTGGCAGAACTGTCGGAAAACCTCGGAGAGGCTATGTCAGGACTCGAGATTAAAACATTGGAGAATAAATATGCTGAGAGAGGTTGGTAAATCCGATATATCCATTTAAACTCAGTAACTTTTTACATGAAAATAGGAATTTTGGGTTTTCAGGGTGCTGTCATCGAACACCAGCGACACATCGAACAATTGGGGCAGGAAGCTGTCGTTGTCCGCTATACGGAACAATTGGCCGAGATCGATGGTATTATTTTACCCGGAGGGGAGAGTACTACCATGGGAAAATTACTAAACAGGACCGGAATGATGGAACCGTTCCGTGAAAAAATTCAGCAGGGGATGCCGGTTTGGGGTACGTGTGCAGGCATGATCCTGTTGGCAAAGGAGTTGGATCAGGATCCGGTTGTGCATTTGGGAATGATGGATATCACGGTCAGACGGAATGCTTACGGTACGCAAATCGATAGTTTCGATACTCAGGTGGTGATTCCGGAGGTAAGCGATGAACAGATTCCGCTGGTATTTATCCGGGCTCCTTATATTGTCCGTACAGGAGAACGGGTAAAAGTATTGTGTGAAGTGGAAAGACATGTCGTCGCTGCCCGCGAAAAGAATATGCTGGCGACTTCTTTTCATCCGGAGTTGACCGGAAATGCCGCATTTCATCAGTACTTTATCGGTATGTGTAGCGGTAAGTAAAAAAGCCTGTTCCCTTTCTGAAAATATTCGTTTCGGCAGGGAACAGGATTTTTTATTTTTGTTGTACTAATTCTTCGATGGTAAGCGTAGCTGTACCGACTTTCTTCACGACGATACCTGCTGCAATATTGGCTGTTCTCATCGCTTCGCTGATTTCAAAACCTGCCGCCAGGCAAAGTCCGAGTGTCGCTACGACAGTATCTCCTGCACCACTGACGTCGAAAACTTCTTCGGAATGGGTCGGGATATGAATGGGGGGAATGGGACCGATCAGGCTCATGCCTTTATCACTGCGGGTGACTAGTAAGGCGGTCAGGTGATTGTTCGTAATCGCTTCCCGGGCTGCTTTTTCAATGGCCCGGTCGGTATTGGGTACCGTATAACCGACGATATCACTCAGCTCTTTAACGTTGGGAGTGACGATATCGGCGCCTGAATATTTCTCCCAGTTTTTCCCTTTGGGATCGATAATGACTTTTTTATCGTATTTGTGAGCTAACTTAATCAGATAACGGCATAAATCTTCGGATATCAAGCCCTTGCCGTAATCTGAGATCACCAGGATATCGTATTCCGGTAAAATCCGGCTGATCGTGTCCCGGAATAGCTTTTTATTGTCCGCATTCAATTCGCTTTTATCTTCATAGTCTACCCGGACGATTTGCTGTTTTCCGCCGATAATCCGTGCTTTGGTGATTGTCGGGGAGGAAGTTTTCAACAGAAAGGTGTCGATATTTTTGTGGCGGCTGATCCGTTCGATTTCTTTACCGAAAAGATCATGGCCGATAACACCACATAATAAACTATGTCCTCCCAGACTGACAATGTTGTTGGCGACATTCGAAGCACCTCCCAACCGGGATTCTTCTTTTTGAATGTTGACGATGGGGACCGGAGCTTCCGGAGAGATACGGTCTACTTTGCCGAAATAATATTTATCCAGCATGACATCTCCGACAATCAGAATTTTACTGTTTGAAAAATCTAACATCTTAGGCTAATTTATTCGACACCTCCGAATTCCATCAGGTAGGCTTTTATGAAACCGTCGATTTTACCATCCATGACTCCGCCGACATCGGAGGTCTGAAAATTAGTCCGGTGATCTTTTACCCGGCGGTCATCGAAAACGTAACTCCTGATTTGTGAACCCCACTCAATTTTTTTCTTATTACTCTCGATCTTCTGTTGTTCTGCCATCCGTCTTTGTAATTCCATATCATACAACATAGAACGCAACAGACGCATAGCGTTTTCACGATTGTCCAGCTGAGAACGGGTTTCGGTATTTTCAATCAGGATTTCGCGGGTTTCACCGGTATCCGGATCTTTGTAATTGTAACGTAGGCGTACACCCGTTTCTACTTTATTTACATTCTGTCCGCCGGCTCCTCCCGAACGGAAAGTATCCCAACTGATATCCGCCGCATTGATGGCTATCTCTATTGAATCATCCACCAATGGTGTCACGAATACAGAAGCAAAAGAAGTCATTCGTTTACCTTGGGCATTGAAAGGAGAGACCCTGACTAAACGATGGACGCCGTTTTCACCTTTCAGGTAACCGTAGGCGAAATCGCCTTCCAGCTGCAACGTAACCGTCTTGATTCCGGCTTCATCGCCTTCCTGAATGTTACTGACCGTCAATTTGTAGTTATTGGCTTCTGCCCAGCGCATATACATTCGCATCAGCATGGAAGCCCAGTCCTGACTTTCTGTTCCACCGGCACCGGAATTGATTTTAAGGATGCAGCTCATCTGATCGGCTTCACCCCGTAACATATTCTTTAATTCCAGCTCTTCCACCAATTGCAGGGTTTCTGCATAGTGGGTATCCACCTCTTCTTCGGTAGCTTCGCCTTCTTTGGCGAAGTCAAAGAGGACGTTCAGGTCGTCTACCGAACGGGATACAGCTTCACAGCCTTCTATCCAGCCTTTCAATTCGCGTACCTGTTTCATCACCTTTTCCGCTTGCTTCGCATCGTTCCAGAAATCAGGAGCTTGGGTACGCATTTCTACTTCTTCGAGCTCTATTTTTTTACGATCGATGTCAAAGATACCTCCTCAGAGCGCCACTGCGTTCTTCAACTGCTTTCAGTTGATCTGTTGTTATCATAATATCGTTTTTTTTTGTGTGTATATTTTATGCTGCATATCATCCGGTATGCAGCATAAAATGAATTATTATTTCCCGGCTTTGTCCGCCGTATCCTTCATCAACGGTTTATCGGGAGAAATATGTGAAGGATTATATAATCTCAATACTTTGTCCTGCAATTCCTGTGCCAGTTCTTTTTGTCCTGCCTGGGTGGCAAAAGCCAATAATTGCTTGATCACTTCGATGCTGAGTCTTTCCTCTTGTTGTATACTCGGAGTATTGGCAAATTTCGGCTCGAGTGAATTGGCATATTTCAACATCTGATAGTTGTTCGTTGCCAGTTCGTTGAGCAAGTGGTTCGCCTTTTCGGTTTCTCCCAGTTCGTAATACATCGGTATATAGAACAGCATACTATTGTCTGCCGGTACCTGATACAGTGGAATTTCTTCCAATGACTTATCCAGAACGGCGACCGCTTCGGCTTGTTTACCTTCGTCATACAGTTTCTGGGCCAACCGAAGGAAGGTATTCCGGTATTTCATGACGGCGATGGTCTGATCGTGGAAGAAGTCGATGTTTACTTTCGGATCTTTGATATTTCCCCATTCGAATTTATTCATGATATTATCGTAGAGGATATCGCTGTCGATCCGTCCGTAATCATAGAATTCGGCTTCTTTCGTTTCGATAGGTACGACGCGGTAGGCCGCCCCTTCGAGCTGGAAGTATTTTTCCAATCCCATATAGGCATCCGAACCCATACCGATTCCGAAATATACCGGACGTTCCCAGTTGTTCGTCGATAAAATATCCAGGACCATCAGTTGTGATTTGGTCAAGCCTTGCATCGGCAAATGCAGTCTCAGGTCTTTGACGATCTGATCTGCATCCTGGGGTTTAACCGTCCCATTGGCGATTACTTTGGCCGAATCTACCGGAAGGATAACGTTACGTGTCGGTATAAAATCGAGTTCCTTGATATATCCCTGTAATTTTGTCTGAGGCAGGTCGCTGGCGACAAACTCCATGACATCTTTCAGGTTTCCTTCTTTGAACTGATCCCTGATCAATACATAGTCCCGTTTCCCATCCCGGTATTGTTCATGAGTGAACGAAATCGGCACTCCGGAAGATTCATAAGCTTTCCGTTTCATCTGGTCGATATACCAGGAACCGGATAACAAACTTAAATTGACGACCCGGACATCCCGCCGTACTCCTTCCACTTCTTGTACATACCACAGTGGGAAAGTATCGTTATCTCCATAAGTAAATAAAATTGCATTCGGAGCACACGAATTGAGGTAATTACGGGCATGGGCTGTCGTGGCATAACGGGCATGACGGTTGTGGTCGTCCCAGTTTTGGGCGGCCATATTGACCGGAATGGCGAACAGACAGACCGTAGTAACGGCAATGGCCGATACCCGTGGATCTATATTTTTGATCTTTTTATTCAGAAATTCCCAGATAGAAAGCACACCCAGGCCGATCCAGATGGCATAGGCATAGAAAGAACCTGCATAAGCATAGTCCCGTTCCCGGGGTTCCATCGGAGTCTGATTTAAAAAGACGATGATGGCTATACCGGTCATGATGAACAAGAGCATGACTACCCAAAAATCCTGTTTTCCGGTTTTCCCCTTCCGGTATTGGTAAAACATCCCCAACAGACCGAGCAGAAAAGGCAACATATAATATTTATTGTTTGCTTTTTCATTTTTCAAATTGTCGGGTAATTCATCCTGATTTCCCAGGCGTAATTCATCCAGAAATTTAATGCCGGTGATCCAGTTGCCGTGCATGATGTCGCCATATCCCTGGATATCGTTTTGGCGTCCGGAGAAATTCCACATGAAATACCTCCAGTACATATGCCCTAACTGATAATTGAAGAAATAACGCATGTTATTACCGAAACTCGGGCGGGTGATGGTCTCGCCGTTGACCGTATAGGTCGGACCGTTGTTTCTTCCTGCCCAAGCCTGGTATTGATTGGCAAAGTTGGGCCGGGTATCGCTGTACATACGTGGGAAGAAACCACAAAACCGTTTGTCGTATTCATAGATGGTTTTGTTACCGATTTTTTCATAGACCCCGGTTTCTTTGTTCTGATAATAGATCGGTTCGCCCTCCTTCGTCCCTACTTGGGGAGCATTGAAATACTGGCCGTAGAGTAAAGGAGCGTCACCGTATTGGTCACGGTTGATGTATGACAATAAAGAGAATACATTGTCAGGGCTTCCTTCGTCGATAGGAGGATCGCTTAATGAACGGATAACGATCATCGAATAAGAAGAATAACCGATCAGAATCACCATAAAACAAGTCAGGATGGTATTCCAGACAGGCATCCCTTTTTTCAGCGTATAACGGATACCCCAGACTAAAGCCCCGATAATCAGTAATACATAGATGATCACTCCGGTATTGAAAGGAGCCCCCATTCCGTTGACGAAAGTCAGCTCGAACCAACCGGCTACTTTGATCACGCCCGGAATGATTCCGAAATTAACTACACCCAGGATAAATACCGAAAGAATGCCTGTTTTGATAAATCCCCGTACGGTGGGTGTATATTTTTTGAAATAATAAACAAACACGATTGCCGGGATTGCCAGCAAGTTCAATAAGTGTACTCCGATAGACAGTCCGATCAGGTAAGCGATCAGGATCAGCCAGCGGTTGGCATAACGTTCGAAAGCGACATTTTCCCATTTCAGGATAGCCCAGAAAACTACCGCAGTAAATAAAGAAGACATCGCATACACTTCGCCTTCTACGGCTGAGAACCAGAACGTATCTGTGAAAGTATAAGTCAAAGAACCGATCAGCGAAGCTCCTAATATCGCAAACATTTGTCCCATAGTCATTTCTTCACCTTCTTTTACAATAAGCTTACGGGCCAGGTGAGTGATCGACCAGAACAGGAATAAAATGGTCAGCCCGGAACAAATGGCCGACATACAGTTGATCATATAGGCTTGGGTATCTGCCGATGGAGCAAATATCGCAAACAACCGCGAAATAATCATAAATAACGGTGCTCCGGGGGGATGTCCCACCTGTAAGCCCACAGACGTGGTGATGAACTCTCCGCAATCCCATAGGCTGGCCGTTGACTCAGCTGTGAGTATGTAAGTCATACTCGCGATAACGAAAGTGACCCAACCGGTAACCCTGTTAATCAGCTTGAAGCTTAAATTAGGATGATCTTTGATTTTATACATATTCATTAATTAAGATAAATTTGCGATTATTATGTGCGTAAAAAATCATTATTTCCTCCGTTTTGAAGCTTTCTTGCCCTTGGGGCGTATTTGAATAAATAGACATAAAGTGTTAAGTGTCTGGTTATCAAAAGATGACTTCATAACGAAACAACTAATGAAGCACGAAAATAATTATTTTACTCGAATTTTCCTCATTTTTTTTGTTGGAAAAAAAAAAGGTCATATATTTGCACCGTCAAAAATGACACTATCAATGATTGTCCCATTGTGTAATGGCAGCACAGCAGGTTTTGGTTCTGTCAGTCCAGGTTCGAATCCTGGTGGGACAACACTTGATTGCCCAAGTGGTGAAATTGGTATACACGCTAGTTTCAGGTACTAGTGGCTTCACGGCCGTGTAGGTTCGAGTCCTATCTTGGGCACCAATTCAATTAAGGTTTACGATTTTAGATTGTAGATTATTTCCTGAGTAATCGTAAATCAAAATCAGCGGTCGTAAACTGAAAGTGTTCTTTTAAATGCCCGAATGGTGAAATTGGTATACACGCTAGTTTCAGGTACTAGTGGCTTCACGGCCGTGTAGGTTCGAGTCCTATTTCGGGCACCGACTTTGAAATTTACGGTTTCAGATTATTTCTAAAATAATCTGAAACGTAAAGGATTGGCCCAGGTGGTGAAATTGGTATACACGCTACTTTGAGGTGGTAGTGGTCGAAAGGCTGTGCAAGTTCGAGTCTTGTCCTGGGCACTGAAATAGATGAAGACATGAAAAACCGTTGTATTTACAGCGGTTTTTTTGTTTTCTGAAATTTTCGGAAACTTTGGGAAATTCGTAAAAAATTTCAACATTTGTTTTGATAAAAGTCTGCTTAGAAGCAGCTGTTTTTTAGGGTAAAAAGATTTCAATAACAGATAAAGTGAATCAGTTGATAGAGCAAAAGTTTCTGGCTTTATTCGAACAGCAATGGGGGAAGAAAGCCGACCGGACCGAGATGTTACCGGCTTCCGGGTCTGCACGTAAATATTGGCGTATATATTGGAACGGGGAGTCGTGCATTGCGGCCTGGAATCGAAATGTGGAAGAAAATCGCTTGTTTATCGATTTTTCCCGGCATTTTGCAGAGAAAGGATTACATGTACCGCAAATTTATGCGGTATCGGAAGATCGGAAGGTTTATCTACAGGAAGATTTGGGTACGCAAACTTTATTGGACGTGGTCGGGCAGGAGCGAAAAGGAAATAGTTTGTCGGAGCATTCGATGCAACTTTACCGGAAATCTTTGTCCGAATTATTGCGGTTTCAGTTGATCGGGGGACAGGGACTGGATTATGCCCGTTGTGTCCCACGTCCTGTATTCGACCGGCAGTGTATCCTGTGGGACCTGAATTATTTTAAGTATTGTTTTCTGAAATTGGCAGGAGCGGATTTTTCAGAGCAGGCGCTCGAAGATGATTTTGTCAGGCTGACAGATGCTTTGGTTCAGGAACCTGCGGATAGTTTTATGTTTCGTGATTTTCAGTCGCGGAATATTATGGTCAGAGCCGGAGAGGTTTGGTTTATCGATTATCAGGGAGGACGGCAAGGGGCTTTACCTTATGACGTAGCTTCGTTATTGTATGATGCTATCGTAGTGATTCCTGATGAACAACGGGAAGAGTTACTGGATGGATATATCTGCGGATTACAGGCTTACCGGACGGTGGAGCCGGGACTATTCCGTCATGTTTTTTATCGTTTTGTATTGGTACGGCTGTTGCAGGCGATGGGGGCTTTCGGGCTTCGGGGACTTTACGAAAGAAAACCGCATTTTATCGATTCGATACAACCCGGTCTGCACAGCATTGACCGGCTTTTCCAGTCCGGTAGGCTGGATGCCGATTATGCCGAAATCAGGCGGGTTTGCAGGCAATTGCTCGAATAGCTCCTAGGCTTCGGTTTGGAGTTTATGGAATACTTCCCGGAGTGAAGGATAGGTCTGGTTCGATAGCTGGGAGAGATTGTGTATCGGATACCAGAGCACTTCTTCGATATCCTCTTCGGTCTGAGGAATAAAAGATTGACCTGAAGGGGCAGACATCCGATACCAATATGTTTTTTTCAGGAACCAACTTTCATTCCGGTAATAAATATGGAGGGTGGTGTCTAAAGGAGACAGAATACTTACTTGTTTTAACCCGCATTCTTCTTCTACTTCCCGGACGGCACATTGTTCCATCGTTTCTCCATATTCCAGATGGCCTTTGGGTAGGTCGATCATTCCTAATCGTTTGATGACCAATATATCGGAATTTTGTATGACTGCTCCTCCTCCGGCTTTGACATAGGTGAAACAAGACTTGAAAATAGTAAACAAATCCTCCGGATCTTCATCATAAAGTACGGCTTTGAAAGGGATGCCTTTTTCCAGAGTTTGGTAAATGAAATTTTTCGTGGTCATAAAATCCCGGTGCACCCAACGGATATCCCCTTCTTTTAGTAAATTCTGATTATCGGTCAATAAAAAACAGCTCTCTTTAAAAAATACTTTATACATTTGCAAAAATTCTAGTATTTAACAATACAAAAATAGATAAAAATGAATACAGTTGCAGAAAAAGTGGCATCCTATTTATTGGATATTAAAGCAATTAAATTGGAACCTACTCATCCGTTTACCTGGGCTTCCGGATGGAAATCCCCGATCTATTGTGATAATCGGAAGACGTTGTCTTATCCTGAAGTTCGTTCATATATCAAAGAACAATTTGCAGCATTGATCCGGGAGAAATATCCGCAGGCAGAGGTGATTGCCGGGGTTGCTACCGGAGCTATTGCACAGGGGGTGTTAGTTGCTCAGGAATTGGGATTACCCTTTATTTATGTGCGATCTTCAGCTAAGAGTCATGGTTTGGAAAATCTGATCGAAGGTGAGTATAAAGCAGGGCAAAAGGTCGTAGTTATCGAAGACCTTATTTCAACCGGTGGTTCTAGTTTACAGGCTGTCGAAGCTTTGCGGAATGCCGAATGTGAAGTGCTGGGCATGGTTGCCATTTTTACCTATGGCTTCCAAAAGGCTGAGGATAACTTTAAAAATGCATCCTGTGAACTGACCACTTTAAGTAATTACAATGCTATGATCGATCTGGCTGTGAAAGTGGGATATGTACAGGCTGATCAGGTGGAAAAATTGAAAGAATGGCGATTGAGTCCTGAGACTTATAAATGAGTTAAAAGAGTTATTGAGTTGCTGAGTTAAAAGAGTTATTGAGTTGCTGAGTTAAAAGAGTTATTGAGTTGCTGAGTTAAAAGAGTTACTGAGTTAAAAAGAGTTGCTGAGTAGCTAAAGTGGAAGAGGGGAATAGATTAAGGGGTTGTCGATTCATCGTGTTGGGGAAGGAAATTATTTTTAATGCTAGACTTATAATTTATTAACTCAATAACTCAGTAACTCAGTAACTCAATAACTCATCAACTCATCAACTCATCAACTCAATAACTCATCAACTCATCAACTCAATAACTCATCAACTCATCAACTCAATAACTCATCAACTCTTTTAACTCATTAAATTATGTCGACAACAAAAATTACAAGTGAGATCTTAAAAATAGAGAGTCCTATTCGGGATGTTTATGCATTACTTTCCGATTTCAGCCGGATCGGTCGTTTGGTAGAGATGGCCAAACAAATGGGGATGACTAACGGATTGGAGATGGATAAAATCTCGGAAAAGATCGAATCTACCCGTTTTACAGAAGATGCTTGCTACATAACCTTAAAAGGTATGGGGGAGTTGGCTGTAAAGATCGTGGAGAAAGAAGAACCCAAATTAATAAAATTAGGAGGGGATGGAGCTACACCTTTTGAATTTAATTTATGGATTCAATTGTTGGAGAATGGACCTTACGATACCCGGATGAAGATTACTTTCCAGGGAGAGTTGAATATGGTGATGAAAATGATGCTGAAAGGAAAACTGGAAAAAGGAATCAATCAATTGGGCGAGGGGCTGGCAAAAATCCCTTATAGTTTGTTGAGTAATTCAGGTTTTTAAAACATAATTATTTTGAAAATATCCTCAGGTGTCAGGTGCACAATCGGATATTTTCAAAATAATTTTTATTTTATGCCCTCAATTTCTGGGCATTCACGCGATTCATCTTTTCTTCGGCATAAGCTTTGGTAATCGTAATATTTTTCTTTCCTTGTGAAGGTACTTCAAACATCAGGTCGGTCATAATTGCTTCGCAAATCGAGCGTAAGCCACGGGCGCCAAGGCGGAATTCGATAGCTTTATCGACGATATATTCATAGACATCTTCGTCGAATTTGAGTGTAATCCCATCCAATTCGAACAGTTTGATATATTGCCGGATAATAGCATTTTTAGGTTCTGTCAGAATATTACGTAACGCTGCCCGGTCCAACGGTTCCAGGTAAGTCAATACGGGGAGACGGCCGATGATCTCCGGAATCAACCCGAAAGATTTCAAATCCTGTGGGGCGATATATTGAAGGAAATTCTCCCGGTCGATTTTTTCTGTATTTTGGCTCGCATTAAAGCCGACGACCATCGTATTCATACGGGCTGCGATTTTCTTTTCAATACCATCGAAAGCTCCTCCGCAGATAAAGAGGATATTTTTAGTATTGACAGGGATCATTTTTTGATCCGGATGTTTACGTCCACCTTGTGGAGGAACGTTGACGATAGAGCCTTCCAGTAATTTCAATAGTCCCTGCTGTACTCCTTCGCCGCTCACGTCGCGGGTGATCGAGGGATTATCCCCTTTCCGGGCGATTTTATCCAGTTCGTCGATGAATACAATCCCTTTTTCTGCTGCCTCGACATCGTAGTCGGCTGCTTGCAGCAAACGGGTCAGGATAGATTCGATATCTTCCCCGACATAACCGGCTTCTGTCAGTACGGTCGCGTCTACGATGGTAAAAGGCACATGTAGCATTTTGGCAATTGTTCGGGCCAATAGGGTTTTGCCGGTACCTGTACGACCTACCATAACGATATTGGATTTCTCGATTTCCACTTCGTCGTTACCGGCTTTATGCAAAAGCCTTTTATAATGATTGTAAACGGCAACTGCCAGGTGTTTTTTCGCTTCATCCTGGCCAATGACATATTGGTCCAGAAAAGCTTTGATCTCTATGGGCTTTTTTACTTCGATATGTTCCAGGTTGAGTGTCGATTTACTTTTCATCTCTTCCTGGACGATATCATAGGCTTGTGAAGCACACTCATCACAAATAAAACCGTCCGTCCCCGCTATCAACAAATTAACTTCGTTCCGGTTACGTCCGCAAAATGAACATTTATCCTGCATCTTTTATTACTTTTGGGTCGATAAGAGCTCATCGACCTGCAATTTTCAATTTTATTTTTTAGCTCTGGTTAATATTGAATCGATCATACCGTATTCTTTAGCTTCTGCTGCTGTCATCCAGTAGTCCCGGTCGGAATCTTTTTCTACTTTTTTGTAGGGTTGACCGGAATGTTCGGAGATGATGGTATACAATTCTTTTTTCAGTTTCTGTACTTCTCTGGAAGTGATCTCGATATCCGCAGCCTGGCCTTGTACGCCACTCATCGGTTGGTGGATCATAATCCGGGAATGGGTTAGAGCCGAACGTTTTCCCTTGGTTCCGGCAGTCATCAGTACCGCTGCCATCGAAGCTGCCAAACCGGTACAAATAGTCGCTACATCACAATTGATATATTGCATCGTGTCGTAAATCCCCAAACCGGCATAGATAGAACCTCCCGGGCTGTTGAAATAAAGCTGGATATCACGCCCCGGATCGGCAGTTTCCAAAAACAACAACTGGGCCATAATGATATTTGCCACATCGTCGTCGATGGGTACTCCTAAGAAAATAATCCGATCCATCATCAAACGGGAAAAAACGTCCATGGTTGCAATATTCAGTTGGCGTTCTTCTATGATATTCGGAGTGATATAACTGTTCGTAGCTGTTTGAAACCGATGAAGGTTCAGACTACTGATCCCTTTGTGCTTTATAGCGTATTTTTTGAATTCGTCTTGTGGAAACATAGCTTTTTTATTAGTTTTCAAGGGGCTAAATTACAAAAAAACTATGCAATAGCAAAATCAATGGATATCGATCTTGAAACGGGCGACTTGAAACTTTATCCGGTGAAGCCGCGTATAATCCTATTACAGAATTTTAAATGGACGAGAAATGAGGTTAGTATTGTTTTTTCTTTTGGTTTTGTCGGTATTATGTATGTCTCAGACAATTGAACAAAAATGTATCGAGAAGCCGATTTATGAGCTGTCGGAAAATGGGAAAGGTAAAATTGTAGGTTCGATCGAAGTGAAAGAACAAGGGAAAGGAATAGCGATTCATGTCGTTGCCTCCGGCTTGAAGCCGGGACAATATGGTTTTCATATGCATGAAAAAAATACGATGAGTAATACCACCGATGACAAAGGGAATACGGTAATAGGTGGAGGACTAGGTGGACACTGGGATCCGGATAATACGCATAAACATGCAGGTCCTCATGGGGATGGACATCGGGGAGATCTGGAAATGTTACAAGTCGGGAAAGAGGGAACAGTCGATCAAACCGTGATTTCGACCCGGATACCTTTCAAGGCTGTCAAAGGGAAGGCTTTCGTTATTCATGCGATGCCCGATAATTTTACGGATCATCCGGTCAATGGAGGAAGCGGTGCCCGTATGTATGCTGCCCCTTTTTAGAGATTACAACGATTATTTTTAACACTGATAAGTTTTTTCACCAGGAACAGTATGGATCACTTTTGCAACCTGGTTGCAGGAATCTTCCCTTATTTTTGTATCGAACAAATGATAAAAGAATATGGAAGCTACTTGTCAGCGTTGTGCGCATACACATACTCATGCCGGAGATTGTGGGCATACTCATGATCAGCAAGGAACCGGATTTTTGATCCTTTCGTTTTTACTTCTCGTTGGCGGAGTTATACTGCGTTATCTGCAACTCCCTTTCTGGATGATTCCGGGAGTTGAAGTGCTATGGTTTTTACTGGCCTTTCTTCCGGTCGGATTTCCTGTGATGGTTGAAGTTTGGAAAAGTATACGACAGAAGGATATATTCAATGAATTTTCCCTGATGTTGTTGGCAACGATAGGGGCTTTTTGTATCGGTGAATATCCGGAAGGGGTAGCGGTGATGCTTTTTTATTCGGTGGGAGAGAGAGTACAACATCGTGCAGTCGACCGGGCCAGAAGGAATATCAGGCGTTTATTGGATGTCCGTCCTGAAAAAGCTTTGGTTTTACGGCAAGGGAAAGAACAGTCGGTTTTCCCCGGTGAGGTTGAGGTTGGAGAGATGATCATGGTAAAACCCGGAGAACGGATTCCGCTCGATGGATTGTTACAGGAAGAATATGCTCTTTTCGATACCTCTGCCTTGACTGGAGAGAGTCTGCCCCGGACTATAAATCGTGGTGAAGAGGTATTGGCAGGAATGATCGTCTCTGGTCAGGCGATAAGATTGAAAGTGACTAAGCCATACGAACAAAGTGCTTTAGCCCGGATACTGGCTTTGGTTCAGGATGCTTCTGAACGAAAAGCCCCGGCAGAACTTTTTATCCGTCGCTTTGCCCGTATTTATACTCCTGTGGTATTTTTGTTGGCCTTATCGATTATGTTGTTGCCTGCTTTGGTGGCAGCTTTCCATCCCGGATTCGATTATTTTTTCAAAGATTGGGCATACCGGGGACTGGTATTTTTGGTGATTTCCTGTCCCTGTGCCTTGGTGATCAGTGTCCCTTTGGGCTATTTCGGTGGAATTGGAGCGGCTTCCCGGAAGGGGATATTGTTTAAAGGCGGTAATTATCTGGATGCTATTACTCACGTCAATACTGTCGTATTCGATAAAACCGGTACTTTGACTACAGGCCATTTCCAAGTGTTTTCGATGGAGGCGGATACCGTTTCATCGCAAAGGTTGTTAAGTATCCTGTTGACCTTAGAGGAAAAAAGTACTCACCCTGTAGCACAGGCGGTTACCCGTTATGCCCTGCAAGAGGGAGCCGGGAGAATCGGTGTCACGCATTTACAAGAATATCCCGGTTATGGATTAGAAGGTGTGATAGAGGGAAAAAATGTTTTGGTCGGTAATATTCGCTTGTTGACCGATCGGGGAATAACCGTTCCGGCAGGGATTTCCGAGCGTGTCGCTACGGTTGTTGTGTGTGCTATCGCGGGAAAATATGCCGGTCATTTATTGCTTTCGGATACGCTGAAAGCAGATGCTGTCGAAGCTATCGGGCGGCTGAAACAGTTGCATATCGATAATATTCAGTTATTATCCGGCGATAAAAAAGAAATAGTCGCTATCTTTGCTAAGACCTTGGGGATTCGGCATGCACGAGGTGGTTTACTGCCGGAAGATAAAGCGGCTTACCTGGAAAAATTGAATGCAGAGGCCGGTGTTTCTGCCGCTTTTGTCGGAGATGGTATGAACGATGCTCCGGTATTGGCTTTGAGTGATGTCGGTATCGCTATGGGAGGATTGGGGGCGGATGCTGCTATTGAAAGTGCCGATGTGGTTATTCAGACCGACCAACCTTCCAAAGTGGCTACGGCGATTTCGATCGGACGAGCGACCCGACGGATTGTAAAGCAGAATATTGCCGGTGCTATCGGGGTGAAGTCACTGATTCTGATTGCCGGTGCTTGTGGATTCGTCACTTTGTGGGCGGCTGTCTTTGCCGATGTCGGTGTGGCTTTGTTGGCTGTATTGAATTCCGTACGTATCCTCAGTAAAAAATTCGAATGATGATAGAGGAAGATTTTTGCTTACATAAACTAGTTCTCCGGGATATCCGGCCGACGGCCATCCGGGTGTTGGTGCTCCGCACTTTGTTAGAGATGAAACAGGCGATGTCGGTCTCCGATCTGGAGGCTCAACTCGATACTGTCGATAAATCCACGATTTTCCGAACTCTGACCTTATTCCTGTCCCACCATCTGATTCATGGGGTGGACGATGGAAGCGGTACGTTAAAATATGCAGTATGCGACGATAGTTGTCAATGCGCGGTCGAAGATCAGCATATGCATTTCTGCTGCGAATGTTGCCATAAAACTTTTTGTGTGAAAAGTATACATATTCCCTCGGTACAATTACCTCCCGGTTTTATCCAAACCGGTGCCAATTATGTGATTAAAGGCTTATGTGCTGCATGTGCCCTCCGGAAAAAGGAATAGTCTGTGAGGGTGGGGTCGTGAGCTATTTGCGGGGGAAATAAGATAATCTTTCTCGCACTAATTGATTCGTTGTTTCTATAAAAATCTTTCCCGGGACTGTTGTCTGTTGTAGTTAATACGGATAAAGATTTTAGGATATTTATTTCTATGTTTGTGATATTTGCCCAATCGGTTTTTAGGCTTGTTTTTTGTGATGAGGGGGTAGCAGCCGGGTCATAGTGAACGATTGTTTATAGAAGATGAACATGGCGAGTGAAACACCGATGACGAGTGCAAACATAACAAATAAAGTAGTCAGGCCATTGCGGAAGATTTCGACAATCAGTTGTTGTGACTGGGATACATCGTCGCTTTTCATAAAGCGGATGAGGGCAAGTACAGTTTTATAGGCATACATACCTGGGATCATGGGAAGTAGAGCCGGAAAAGAAAATACTTCCGCCGGACACCGGACGAGGCGGGCGGCTAACATACTTAGCATCCCGATTCCGAAAGCTGCAAAGAGTGAAGATATGGTCAGATTCAACGGGGTGTAATGTAATAGGTAGAAACGACAGGCATGGCCGAAAGCTCCCAGTAAGGCTACAACTGAAATAGCACGTTTGGGGGGATTGGAGATAACGGCAAATCCGATGGCGGCAATAGCGGCAAATAATCCGTCGGTGAGGACAGGTAACCAGAATTCGTTGTTCATAATATATCTTTTCCTAAAATTAATAAAGTCATGGATAAGCCGAGAGCGATACAAATAATTAATATCGTGGCATTGATTGTTCTGGATAAACCGACAAGGACGTGACCTTCGAGTATATCCAGGATGGAATTGATCAGCGGTACTCCGGGAATCAGAAACAGGACGCTGGTACCTAGTGCGATATCTTGGGTGGTCCCTAAATTGCAGAATACTCCGAGTGCGGCAGTCAGGGAAGCGATAAAGGAACAAATAATAAAGATGACCATATGGTTCAACTGAAGTTTGGTGAGTTCCTGACGGATAAAAAAGCCGGCCAGGGTGGCAATCCATACCAATCCCATGGCGATCGGATCTCCTCCGAACAAACGGCAAAATGCAGCATTGGCACAGGCAACCAGCAACAGGACCATCCAGCGTGACATACGTGGGGTGTTGACAATGGTATTGAACCGGAGCTGCAGCTCGTGAAGTCCCGGATGGTGGTCATAAGCTTCCCAGCTCAGGGCACTCAGGTCTGATATTGTACGGAAGTTTAAAGCCATTGCTGGAATCCGTCGGACGTAAGTTCGTCGGATGGAGTAGTCTTCGGAATGTTTGACGGTCATGGTGATGTTGCGCTGAAAAATGGTCATATCCACTCCAAAGCCAAAAGACTCGGCGATGCGGGTCACGTTTTTTACAATACGTGAAGTATGGCTGCCGACTGCCATCAGTGTGGTGGCGTAATCCAGCAGAAAATTCGATAATTCCTGTATTTTTTTGCTGTGTTCCTGCATGGCTGCGTTTAGAGTTTGATTTCTGCTAAAATTTCGTCTTTACCAACGATTTGGCCGGTTTTGACACATAAACGACTGATTCGGCCTCTGTGGGTGGCGGTAATGATGTTTTGCATCTTCATGGCTTCAAGTATCAAGAGAGTGTCGCCTTTGTTGATTTCCTGACCGTTATCTACTTGGACGTCCAGTATTTTGCCAGGCATGGGAGATTTGATGATTATTGTCGCCAAGTCGCTTTGACGACTGGCCAGTATTTTTTTCCGTTTCAGAGAGAACGGAGTTTCAACAGAGAAAGTATATGCGACACCGTTGAGCAATATTTCGTATTCATTTTGTTTCCGTGAAACAATTTCTACTGGATAACGCAGTCCTTTATAAGATAAGACCAAAAATCCGTCTGCTTCCTCTATCAGGTCGAGGCGTATATTTTGCCGTTTCAAACTGAAATCATAATTATTCTTTACTGTAAATTCGAATTCCGTTTGTCTGTCGCTGAGAGCGATGTATTTACTGATTTCTTTATTATTCATATTTGGTACTTATAGATTTCTGATTCGTTTGTTCAATACCCAGGGGTCGATTTGTGTGTCGGGACCGATTTCAGGAGTATTTTCGTGTGTGTAGGTATACACGGCGAATAGAGCTGCGAGCAATTCTTCGTGCGGTTCGCGCCAGACCGTCGAATGGAGGCGGGTTTCAATGAAGGAGGTGTCGAAATCACCGTTACGGTAAGTTTCGTTGTGTAATACTGCTTTGCAGAAAGGGATTGTGGTACGGATCCCTTTCACATGGAAACGTTCGAGTGCCGAAAGAGTCCGTTCGATGGCTTGTTCGCGGGTGTCTCCGGTGACGATCAGTTTGGCTACCATAGAATCGAAAAAAGGGGTAATTTCTGAACCGGGGGCAATACCGGTTTCAATGCGGATGTGATTGCCTTGTGGTAAACGAAGTTGACGGATAACACCGATACTGGGAGAAAATCCGGCTTGTACGTCCTCTGCGTTGATCCGGCATTCGATAGACCAGCCGTTGAGGTGAATCTGAGATTGACGCAACGGTAATTTCCGGCCCGCAGCGATATTGAATTGTAATTCCACCAGATCGATTCCGGTGATTTCTTCTGTAACCGGGTGTTCCACCTGAATACGGGTGTTCATCTCCATGAAATAGAAATGCTTCTGATGGTCGAGCAGGAATTCCACTGTTCCCAGACTTTGATAGCCTGCCTGTTTTGCCAGGGAGACTGCTGCTGCTGCCATTTTTTTCCGGAGGCGTTCGTCGAGAGCGGGTGACGGGGCTTCTTCCATCAACTTCTGATGTTTACGCTGTATGGAGCATTCCCGTTCGCCCAGATGCACGACATTTCCATAATTGTCGGCTACAATCTGAAATTCGATGTGCTTCGGGTTTTCGAGGTATTTTTCGATAAATACCGAAGGATCGTTAAAGGCTACCTGTGCTTCTGCGGTTGCTATTTTGTAAAGTTGTTCGAGTTCATCCTGATGATGGACAATACGCATTCCTCGTCCTCCTCCGCCCGATACTGCTTTGATAATGACCGGATAGCCTAGTCGTTTGGCAATTTTCCGGGCTTCATCGAGGGTATGTACGGCTCCTTGGCTGGCTCCAAGCATGGGGACTCCGCTCTGTGCGGCAATTCCTTTTGCTGCAACTTTATCGCCCATAAGTCGGATGACTTCGGGTGAAGGGCCGATAAAGACGATTCCATTATCCCGGCAGCGTTCGGCTAATTCCGCGTTTTCAGACAGGTATCCATAACCTGGATGTAATGAGTCGATCTTATATTCCCGGGCTAGTCCAACCAATCTGTCGATATCCAGAAATTCCGGTATATTCCCATCGGTTTCCGGGAAATTGATCACGGCATCAGCAGCTGATAAATATACAGCTTCGGGTTCTTTGGCTGTTCGGACGACATAAGTTTTGATGCCCATGCGCCGGGCTGTACGGGCAATTCGGATGGCTATTTCGCCTCGGTTAGCTATTAAAACTGATTTTATCATATCTATTTCATTATCTTTTTATTTTGTCCCCCTTTTCTTTCGCTTTTATCTTTTTAAAGCGGTATATTTCCATGTTTCCGGCGGGGTAGACTGACTGATTTCTTTTCTAAAGATTTAAGTACCCGGATGATTTTCAGTCGGGTGACGGACGGGTCGATGACTTCATCGATAAATCCTTTTTCGTTGGCGATATAAGGATTGGCAACCTCCTCCCGGTATTGTGCCAGTAATTCTTTTTTCAAAGCAACGGGATCTTCGGCAGCGGCCAGTTCTTTGTGGTAGAGAATGGCGATTGCCCCTTCGGGTCCCATGACAGCGATTTCTGCTGTCGGCCAGGCAAAGTTGTAGTCGCCACCGATCCCTTTGCTGTTCATAACGATATAGGCTCCTCCGTAAGATTTTCGCAGTACGACGGTGATTTTGGGTACAGTAGCCCGGGTGTAAGCATACAATAATTTTGCTCCATGGCGGATAATCCCGGCATGTTCCTGATCAGCTCCCGGCAGGAATCCGGGAACGTCTTCAAGAGTAAGGATGGGAATATTGAAACTATCACAGAAATTGATGAAACGGGCAGCCTTGACAGAAGAGTTCATATCCAAAGTACCGGCCATCACCTGAGGTTGGTTGGCGACGATTCCGGTTACATAGCCTCCGAACCGGGCCAAGCCGATAATGATATTGGGGGCATAGTTTTCAGCTATTTCCAGAAATTTACCTTTATCGGTGATCAGCCGGATGATATTCCGGACGTCATAAGGTTTGTCGGGATCTTCGGGAACAAGATCTCTGAGACTTTCTTCTATACGGTCCGCCGGATCGTCGGTGGCCAGATAGGGAGCATTCTCGATATTGTTGGAAGGAAGATAGGAAAGCAGCATTTTCACTCCCCGCAGAGTGTTCTCGTCATCGTTGAAAACAAAATCAGCGACTCCTGATTTGACAGCATGTACTGAAGCCCCTCCCAATTCTTCGGGAGAGATGGTCTCATTCAACACTTGTTTAACGACATTGGGGCCTGTAACAAACATATAACTGGTTGCGGCAGTCATAAAGATAAAGTCGGTGAGTGCCGGGGAATAAACGGCGCCGCCTGCTGCCGGACCCATGATCACCGATATTTGGGGAATGACCCCGGAGGCCAGTACATTACGGCGGAAAATACCGGCATATCCGGCCAGACTGGCCACTCCTTCCTGTATGCGCGCTCCTCCCGAATCGATCAGGCCTACAACAGGAGAACCTGTTTTCAGGGCCATATCCTGTACTTTTATAATTTTGGCAGCGTGTACAGAACCCAATGATCCTCCCTGAACATTGAAGTCCTGGGAATAGGCAAATACCTGTCTGCCGTTTATATTTCCAAATCCGGTAATAACTCCGTCTCCATAGGAACGTACTGTTTTACCGAAAGAGGTGGTGGCCGATGGAGAATAAGCATCGACTTCCTCGAAGGTGCCTTCATCAAAAAGAAATTCTATTCGTTCCCGGGCTGTCAGTTTGCCGCGGTTGTGTTGTTTTTCTTCATATGCTTCGCCGTATTGCCGGGCTAAGGCTTCCTGTCTCGCCAGGAATTTTTCAAACGATTTTCTCATGCTAAGTCAGTTTACATCTATTAATTGCTTTATTATTCTGGCAATCTCTTTTAAGATTCGTAAGTGTAGCCGATTGATAATTACTCGTTAATCATCGATTGTTACCGTTGAGCATGGCTTAAACTTAGCTTTCACAAAATAAAGAATACGCAGGGGTATATTTACCCGGACGGGTGTCGGTCTGATAAGGGCTGACTCTGGCTTTATTCCGCGAAAGCATTGTCAATTCGCTGAGGCAGGTATCCTGACTTTCACCGTTTTAGCCGTCCTTCCCGTCTTATGCTGACAGTGGACATGATTGGCCGAACTTTTATGGTGATTACAGTTGCGCGACAGTCCGTGATTTTCACACGGTTCCCTATTCTCCCCATCGTAATGAGGCACCTGAGCGATCTGATTCACATCTTGTAAAGAACTTCAATGGGACAAAAGTATAAAAAATCTTTTATCCGTTGAAATTTTAATAAAATCTTTCCCTTTTCCTTTATTTTGTTGTTGATTATCAGTGAGTAAAAATTTGTAACTTCTTGTTTTTATAAGAGGCGGGTCTTTGTTGTCCGGATGATCGTCGATTATTTTTATGCATTCCGTTGTTTTTAATCGATTTTTTACTTCATCGGACGTTGAGAGAGGAGAAGGAAGTTCGGGTGAAGGAGGTGTTATTTTATGATTTTTTAGGAGAGGTTTGTTTCATTGCTGCAATTATTTTTCTCATTTTATTTAAAAATTAAAGAAAAAAAGTAGGAATATAAATTTATTTAGGTACATTTGCGTCGTCATGGTGACTCATCCTCACACGGAGGAATGAGTTGAATAGGGAATCCGGTGAGAATCCGGTACTGTACCCTCAGCTGTATGTTCTTTAAAAAGGGTTTTGCATTCTTATGGTCACTTTTTCCTCCGGGAGAAGGGAAGGCCGCAAAATCCGGAACAAGTCAGAAGACCTGCCTGACCTATAATTGCCAGTTGTTCTGGGGAATAAGGACAAAGGGTATGTGCGTTGTTTTTCACAATTATTTTGGGAAAAGGGATACGGGTGTGTCCTGGAAAACACGAAGGCATAACCTCGTTTAGGGAGGATGTGTAAAGGATGCTTTTTTATTTTTTAAAAAGGCTGGCGCTATCGTTTCCGTAAAGGGAAAGACGTATGTTATATAGCATACGATAGTTGTCCTTTGTGTCTTTTGATTAGAGAAATAATTCTTTAAATATTGTATTGTTAATCAATAAAACGCCACTAATTATGATGACCAGAGCTGAGTACATTGAAAGCCTCCGCAGATTGAATCTGAAGGTTTATTTTATGGGTGAGCTGATCGAAAATCCTGTCGACCACCCGATGATTCGTCCTTCTATGAATTCTGTAGCCAAAACTTATGAATTGGCTGAAAAACCGGAATATCAGGATCTGATGACTGTTTATTCACCGCTGATCGGCAAGCGGATCAACCGTTTTTGCCATCTCCACCAAAGCACGGAAGATTTGGTGAATAAAGTGAAAATGCAACGTTTGATGGGACAAAAGACGGCAGCCTGTTTCCAGCGTTGTGTGGGAATGGATGCTTTCAATGCCATTTTCTCTACCACCTATGAGATGGACCAGAAGCTTGGGACAGAATATCACAAGCGGTTCACTGAATATATGAAGTTTGTACAGGAAAACGACCTTACGGTTGACGGAGCGATGACCGATCCGAAAGGTGACCGTAGTTTGTCGCCCTCCAGACAGGAAGATCCGGATATGTATATGCATGTCGTGGAAGTGCGGGAGGATGGTATTGTCGTACGGGGAGCAAAAGCTCATCAGACCGGGGCTGTCAATTCGCACGAACACCTGATCATGCCTACTGTGGCCATGAAAGAAGAGGATAAAGATTATGCCATTTCGTTTGCTGTCCCCTCAGATGCCGAAGGCGTATTTATGGTGTACGGCCGTCAGTCCTGTGATACCCGTAAAATGGAGGAAAATGCCGATATGGACCTCGGAAATGCACAGTATGGTGGGCACGAAGCACTGGTTGTTTTCGATAACGTGTTTGTTCCCAATGAACGGGTGTTTATGTGTCGGGAATATGAATTTGCCGGAATGATGGTAGAGCGTTTCGCCGGATATCACCGTCAGTCTTACGGAGGGTGTAAAGTCGGAGTCGGGGATGTATTGATCGGTGCAGCTGCCCTTGCCGCCGATTACAATGGCGTGCCCAAAGCCAACCACATCAAGGATAAGCTGATCGAAATGATACATCTGAACGAGACGCTTTATGCTTGTGGTATTGCCTGTTCGGCAGAGGGTGAAAAGATGCCTGCCGGTAACTATCAGATCAATCTGTTGTTGGCCAATGTCTGCAAACAGAATATTACCCGTATGCCTTATGAGATTGCCCGTCTTGCAGAAGATATTGCCGGTGGGTTAATGGTGACCATGCCATCCGAGCAGGATTTACGCAGCGAAAAGATCGGTCCTTATGTAGAGAAATATTTGCAGGGAGCAACCGGGACTTCTACCGAAAACCGGATGCGTATCCTGCGCCTGATCGAAAATATTACCTTGGGTACGGCAGCTGTTGGATATCGGACAGAATCTATGCATGGAGCAGGTTCACCTCAGGCACAGCGTATTATGATCTCCCGTCAGGGAAATCTGGCTGCGAAGAAAGAACTGGCTAAAGTGATTGCTAAGGTGGATGAAAGCAAAGATAGAAAGTAGTAGTAGTTTTGAGGAACGGGTCCGGGAGATCGTACTTTACCGGGTCCGTCCTCATTTACTGGAACATGGCGGGGATTTGAGTGTCAGGGAAATCCGGGGCCGGGATGTCGGAATTGTGTTTTCCGGAGCCTGTGGAGCCTGTCCTGCGGCACAAATTACGGTGGAACAAGTGGTAGAGAAAGGTTTGCGTCGTGAGCTTGGAGATAAACTCGGCCGTGTGTATCTGATCAACGAAACAGATGAGGGCTTACTCGCTTTTGCCCGGAAATTATTAAACCGAAAAAGGTGATCAAAACGAGGATTATGGAATGGAAAGAAATATATAAAAACAGGTTTGCGACAGTGGAGGAAGCTGTCCGTGCCATAGAAGACGGAGACCGTCTTGTGTTCGGACATGCTGCCGGTTGTCCGCAGGTTGTGCCGGCGGAAATGATCGCACAAAAAGAACGCTTGCATGATGTCGGTATTTACCACATGCTTACGCTGAACGATGGCTCATACCTGACACCCGGGACGGAAGGACATTTCCGCCACATCACTAATTTTGTCGGGGGAAATTCGCGCCAGGCTGTCGCTGACGACCGGGCCGATTTTCTTCCTGTATTTTTTTATGAAATACCACAGCTGTTTGATGAGGTATATCCTGTGGATGTGGCGGTAATCCAAGTGTCTTATCCCGATAGTGAAGGAAATTGCAGTTTCGGACTCTCTTGTGATTATACTAAAGCGGCAGCAGAAAAGGCGCGACTGGTGATCGCAGAGATGAATGAAAATATGCCCTATGTCGAGGGAGACAACAAAATTCATATCTCCCGGTTGGATTATATTATTCCGACTAACCTGGCATTGCCCGAAATTCCGCTGCCTAAAATTACGGATGTCGAAAAAGCTATCGGGCGTAATTGTGCTTCTTTGATCGAGGATGGTTCCACCTTACAGTTGGGGATCGGAGCGATTCCGGATGCCGTGCTCCTGTTTATGGGAGATAAAAAAGACCTGGGTATCCATACCGAAATGTTTTCCGACGGAGTGATCGATTTGGTGGAATCAGGAGTGGTCAATGGCAGTAAAAAGACCTTGCATCCGGGGAAATTGGTTGCCACTTTCCTGATGGGGACGCGCCGCTTGTACGATTTCGTCGATAAAAACGCCTGCGTAGAAATGCGTCCCGTAGATTATGTCAACGATCCTCGTGTCATTGCACAAAATGAAAAGATGGTTTCCATCAATTCCTGCATCGAGGTTGACCTGATGGGGCAGGTGGCTTCCGAGACAATCGGACTGAAACAATTCAGCGGAACCGGAGGACAGGTAGACTATGTCCGGGGGGCAGCCTGGTCTGCCGGTGGTAAATCGATCATGGCTATGCCTTCGACTGCAGCTAAAGGTAAGGCTTCCCGGATTGTACCTTTCTTGGCGCAGGGTGCAGCTGTTACTACTTCACGCAATGATGTCGATTATGTGGTGACTGAGTACGGCATCGCCCGGTTGAAAGGTAAAACGCTGAAACAACGGGCTCGGGCATTGATTGCTGTGGCACATCCCGATTTCCGCCCTATGCTGGAAGAAGAATATCAGAAACGTTTTAAGGATTAACTGGTGGCGGATAACTCCCGGCGATTTATGGTCGCGGGGCCGTCCATCGTTTTATAATCATGTATTATGCAATTATTTAAATTAAAAACCCGTTTGAGCAAATTCGATCATTTTGCCGATTTTGCCCGTGAATTCAAGCTCTCGGAGCACGATTTGGTGATTACCAATGAATTCCTTTATGATCCTTTTATGAAATCCCTGAATCTCCCTTGTCATTTCATTATGCAGGAGAAGTTCGGTTTAGGAGAACCATCGGATAAAATGATGAACACTATCCTGAAAGAAGTGAAAGGAGTCGGTTTCGACCGGGTGATTGCGGTCGGTGGCGGAACGGTGATCGATATTTCCAAATTGTTTGTATTGAAAGGGGTGGAAGACGTTACGGAAGCTTTCGAACGTAAAATTCCGATCGTCAAAGAAAAACAATTGGTCATTTTGCCTACCACCTGTGGAACCGGAAGCGAGGTGACCAATATATCCATAGCTGAAATTACCTCCAAACATACTAAAATGGGATTGGCCGACGATGCCATTGTGGCCGACGATGCTGTGCTGGTTCCGGAGTTGCTCAAAGGGCTGCCTTTTAAGTTTTATGCCTGTAGTGCGATCGATGCGTTGGTACATGCCACCGAGTCGTATGTTTCGCCCAAATCCAATCCTTATACCCGTTTGTATTGCCGGGCTGCCATCGAAATAATCATCGATGTGTTTCAGGGGATTGCAGCGAACGGACCCGAATATCGTTTCGAAAGACTGGGGGATATGCTGATGGCAAGTAATTATGCCGGAATAGCTTTTGGAAATACAGGGGTGGGGGCTGTACATGCTTTATCCTATCCGTTGGGTGGTAGTTATCATGTACCTCATGGCGAATCGAATTATCAGTTTTTCACCGAAGTATTCAAACTTTATAATGCCAAAAATCCTTCAGGCGATATTGCCCGGCTGAACGACTTGTTGTGTGTACAATTGGGTGTGAACGAAAATCCCTATCCGGTACTCGATGAGCTTTTGGGTAAATTGATTCCGAAGAATAAACTCCGGGTGTATGGAATGAAACCGGAAGAAATTCAGGGTTTTACCAGCAGTGTGTTGCAGACTCAGCAACGTCTTTTGGCCAATAATTATGTCTCGCTGTCGGAGGAGGAGATCCGGGAGATTTATAAGGTGCTGTATTAAATCAATTTTTTAAGTTGAGAATTACATTGTAATCGTTTAGGAAATCCTGGATTTCGTTGAGAAAAATCCGGAGGATTTTTTGTCGGGAGCTTTGAGACTGATCAGGCAGAAACAAAGACAGAAAGCTGTCCGGCAATTAAAGTTTGTGTTATAATTATAAACTGAAAAAGTTATGGAAATAAAGGAAATGGTGGTGAAAGCCCGCAAGGCTCAGGAGATTTACGAACATCATTTTGACCAGGATCAGGTCGACCGGGTTATCCGCGAAGCTGCCCGTGTCATTTATGATCATGCCGAAGAATTGGCCCGGTTGGCTGTAGACGAAACCGGCATGGGGGTGTATGAGCACAAAGTAGCTAAAAACCGCAATAAATCGAAAGGGGTTTATTATAACCTGAGGGGTAAAAAATCCATGGGTATCATCGATATGGATGAAAAAACCGGATTGATCGAAATTGCCAAACCGATCGGTGTGGTAGCCGGGATCACGCCGATGACCAATCCGATTGTGACACCGATGTCGAAGATTATTTTTGCCCTCAAAACCAAAAATGCCATTATTATAGCTCCGCATCCACAGTCAAAAAGATGCTCGGCTCTGGCTGTAAATCTGATCAAGGACGTTGTGGCTCCGTTCGGGGTTCCTGCCGATCTGATCCAGGTGATCGACGAACCTTCTATCGATAAGACCAAAGAATTGATGGAAGCCTGCGATGTCGTTGTTGCCACAGGAGGGATGCCGATGGTGAAATCCGCTTACTCTTCCGGAAAACCCTCTTTCGGTGTTGGTGCCGGTAATGTACAGGTGATCCTTGATCGTAATATCGATCTGGAGGCAGCAGCTGAAAAGGTGATTACCGGACGTGCTTTTGATAATGGTATTATCTGTTCCGGAGAACAATTTTTCACTTATCCGGTAACCGATCGCGAAGCTGTGTTCAAGGCCTTTACTGCACATGGGGCTTATTTTGTTACTGCCGGAGAGAAAGAGCGTTTGCTGAATGTACTCTTCCCGGAAGGAAAAATAAACCGGGCTTTGGTTGGGCAGTCGGTGAAGAAGATTGCCGGTGCTGCCGGTATCGATCTGCCTGAAGGTATCCGTGTCATTGTAGCTGAAGCAACCGGAGCCGGACATGCCGATCGTATCTGCAAAGAAAAAATGTTTCCGGTAATGGGGTGCCTCGGATATGACAATTTTGAAGAAGCCTTACGGATCGCCAAGACTAACCTGAACATGGAAGGTAACGGTCATACAGCCGGAATTCATTCCAACGATCAGGCCAATGTGATTAAGGCCGGCACCGAATTGTCCGTTTCCCGTCTGATTGTGAACGCTCCTTGTGCAACCACTGCCGGTGGGTCTATTCAGAACGGTCTGCCTGTAACCAATACGTTGGGATGCGGAAGCTGGGGAAATAATTCGATTTCGGAGAATTTTACTTATAAACATTTATTAAATATCACCCGGATTGCTCCGCTGTCGGCACGTATCCATGTGCCTTCGGATGAAGAGATCTGGGCGGATTGAAAATAGGGATTGTGGCCGGGTTTGCAGTGCCCGCAGTTGTTAAAAAATATTTCGGAGTGGTTTCATGATTTATAAGGATAACCTGCGGCCTGCAAACCCCAAAATATAGTTCGTAAAGTTTATATAGATGGATTTGCATTTGAGTATAAAGGAGATATTCACCGCTTTTATGGTGTTGTTTGCTGTGATCGATATCACAGGTTCTACGCCTATTATCATCAATCTCAATGCAACAGGAAAACAGGTGCAGGCAGGGAAAGCTGCTCTGATCTCTTATGCAGTCATGATTACTTTCCTTTTTGCAGGGGATGCCCTGTTGCAACTTTTCAATGTCGACATTTCTTCTTTCGCCATAGCCGGAGCATTGGTATTGCTGGTGCTTGCTGTAGAAATGATTTTCAGTGTAGAAATTTTCCGTAACGATGGACCTGCCGGGAGTGTAACTATTGTGCCTGTTGTCTTTCCTCTGATTGCCGGGGCAGGGACATTGACAACGACGCTTTCTCTGCGGGCAGAATGTAATCTCTCCAACCTGATCCTGGCCATTTCACTCAATATGCTTCTGGTTTATCTGGTACTCCGCAATGCTTATCTGGTGGAACGCATTTTAGGGAAAAGTGGTGTCTACGTCCTGCGTAAATTTTTCGGCATTATCCTGCTGGCAATGTCCGTACGGCTGTTTATCAGCAATCTGAGTATGTTGTTGAATTCATTTTCACGCTAAAGCCAATTATAGTAACGTTTTGTTTTTGAACGCCTTGTCAACGATTACTTACCGGTAACTATTCAGAAGTCGCTGTTTTATTCCTCTGTTCGGCTATAAAAAAGTACCCGCAGGAACCATCGGTTTTCAGCCAGGAATTAATTACTTTTGTGATATGGATTATGCTATTTCACATCATACTGTTTTTATGCCGGCCGGGGAGTATATCCGGAAATACCGGGATGAAGATAAATTCATTGTATTTTGCCGCAGATGTAATCGTTATGATCGTTGCTGGGCTTGTCCACCATACGATTTCGATATATCTGCAAGGATTGGCAAGTACAAATATATCTGCATAACAGGCACTCAGATCGTGCCTGATCCATCCTCTGTACCAACTATTCCTGCGGGAACAGAGAAAGAGGTCGTTATCGGCCTGTTGACAGAAGTGCGCCTTCAACTAGATTCTTGGTTGCGGTGGCTTGAAACGGAATATCCGGGTAGTCTGGCTTGTTACGCAGGGACTTGTCACCTTTGCCCTGACGATACGTGTACCCGTATCACCGGTCAGCCTTGCCGTCATCCTCATCTGATCCGTCATTCCCTGGAATCTTTCGGTTTCGATCTCGGCCGTACGGCTGAAGAATTACTTCATATTCCACTGGTATGGAGTGATGGGGTGAAATTTCCCGAATATCTGATGTTAGTCAGTGGTTTATTTACCGATGTGCCAATCGACATAAGCTTAAAACCTGCACCATAGTTTGGTTTTTCCGTTCCAGTGGTTGCGTCGGCAACCTGAAATGTGTCTGCGTGATTTTGTTGCTTTATGGTCTTATCTTTCGATCGATTCCAGCCTTTTATTTATACGCTTTAGGAATCGTTTATAAGCATCGGTGGGCTGAAATTTCTACCGGTGTTTTCAAAATAAGTTGTCTTAAAATTTGTAAAATAAATTTTATTCTCTATTTTTGAAGCGTATTGGCTTTCCTATGTCCATCCGGTATAGGAAATAAAAGGGAACCGGGTGTAAATCCCGGACAGGCCCCGCTGCTGTGAGCTTCTTTACAACGTCCGGACAATGCTTCTGCCACTGTCGTTTATACCTCCGACGGGAAGGCGTCTGGATTGGAGCAAGTCAGAAGACCTGCCATACAAGCAATCGTCTGTGCTTTCGCGGATTCAGAGCCGGACACCTGCACATATATATTACTGTACTGTTAAAACACCGGGGATAAATGCGGGTGTATGTGGGAGGCGGCAGAGTGTTCGTATTTCCTTCTGGCCTGTTTTTATTTGAAGGATCCGTCCGACGCATCCTGCCGGTGTTTTTAATTTTCTTTTGAATTTTTCAAAACAATAACCAACTTTTTTTTTATTCGATAAATTCCGTTATATTTGTGTCGGTATCAGGTTTCAGAATCGGTCATCACTGATTCAGGATTAAAATGGGAACTCCTGTGAAAATCAGGGACTATCCCCGTAGCTGTAAGTTCTATTCAAAGGTTGTACATTCGGAAGCCACTGCCGGTATGTCCGGTGGGAAGGCGTACAATCGGAACAAGTCAGAAGACCTGCCTGAGTACTTTTGTTTAATTCGTAGCTTTCGGGTGAAAGGTGACAGAATAAATGAACTGGTAAACTGTACTTGGTGTGTACAGGGCAGTGGTCATTTACATGCAATCTATCTTATCTGTGAGTTACCTTAATTCTGTTAAAATCAATGGAACAGGTAAAACTTCCGTTTAGGGCGGATATTGTCGGTAGTTTCTTGCGACCGGAACGACTGAAAAAAGCAAGAAAAGACTTCGAATCAGGCTTATTATCTCCTGCCGCACTCCAACAAATCGAGGATGAAGAAATTGAAAAATTAATAGCCGAACAAAAAGTTGTCGGCTTACAGGTTATTACAGATGGGGAATTTCGCCGTTCGTGGTGGCACCTCGACTTCTTTTGGGGATTAGGAGGCATAGAGAAAAAGGCAGTTGGGCAGGGATATGTATTTCACAATCTGGAAACCCGACCGGAATCTGTAAAAGTGACCGGGAAAATTACAGGATACAATCATCCCATGATCGCTCATTTCCGTTTCATCCAGAAACTGGCTGGCCAGGCGATACCCAAGCAAACGATTCCTTCTCCGGCACAACTTTTGGCCGAGTTGATCCGCGAGGGAAATATGGATGAAACCCTGAAAGTATATGGCCGGATAGACGGATTATTAGAAGATATAGCACAGGCCTATCGCCAGGTGATCAGTGGTTTCGCTGCAGCAGGATGTCGTTATCTCCAATTCGACGATTGCACATGGGGTATGCTTTGTGATGAAAAATTCCGCTGCAATCCACAGGTGAATGCGGAAGAAATGGCCCTCCTTTTTGCCCGGATAAACGAGATGGCTTTGAACTCAAGACCGGAAGGAATGACCATTACAATGCACGTTTGCCGGGGTAATTATCATTCTGCCTGGGCATCGTGGGGGGGGTATGAGCCGGTTGCCGAAACCTTATTCGACCTCCCGGTGGATGCTTTTTTTCTCGAATTCGACGACGAGCGTTCGGGAGGTTTTGAACCCTTACGCTTCATACAGAACCAAACTGTAGTCTTGGGATTGATTACAACCAAAAATGCTGCCCTTGAGGATAAACAGAAAGTGAAAAACCGCATTGCGGAAGCCAGCCAGTATGTTCCCCTGGAACGGCTTTGTCTGAGTCCCCAGTGTGGCTTTGCTTCTACCGAAGAGGGAAACAAACTTACCGAAAAGCAACAGTGGAACAAAATCCGGTTAATGTTAAAAATTGCACATTCCGTATGGAAAAATAAATAACGATTTATATGGATTTTTCAACATCAAAAACAGAAAATTTATTCTTGCAAATGATCCGGGAATTTGCAGAAAAAGAAGTGAAACCGTTGGCAGCAGCTGTCGACGAGGAAGAACGTTTTCCGGAAGAAACGGTAAAGAAAATGGCTGCTTTGGGAATGATGGGCATCCCATTCCCCAAAGAGTATGGCGGGGCAGGTGGCAACAACCAACTCTATTCGATGGCTGTCGAAGAATTGTCACGGGTATGTGCTACTACAGGGGTTATTGTTTCTGCACACACTTCTTTGTGCGCTTCTCCGATTTATGAGTTCGGCAATGAAGAACAACGCCGTAAATATTTGCCCCGCTTGTGTTCCGGCGAATGGATCGGAGCTTTCGGACTGACCGAACCGAATGCAGGCACGGACGCTTCGGCACAGCAAACGATGGCTGTGAAGGAAGGGGAGCATTATGTGCTCAACGGCTCCAAAATTTTTATTACCAATGCTGCTTATGCACACGTTTACATTGTCATGGCCATGACCGATAAGGCACAGGGGACGCGGGGGATTTCGGCCTTTATCGTAGAACGTGATTTTCCGGGATTCTCTATCGGTAAAAAAGAGAAAAAAATGGGCATCCGGGGATCCGCAACCTGTGAGTTGATTTTTGAAAATTGTATCGTCCCGAAAGAAAATCTGTTGGGAAAAGTGGGGGAAGGCTTCAGGATTGCAATGAAAACACTCGACGGCGGACGTATGGGAATCGCTTCACAGGCCTTGGGTATTGCTCAGGGGGCTATGGATGAAACGGTGAAGTATGTAAAAGAACGGAAACAATTCGGACGGTCCATCGGACAGTTTCAGAATACTCAATTCCAATTGGCCGATTTGCAGACCAGGATTCAGGCTGCCCGTCTGCTGGTGCGTAAAGCAGCTTGGAAAAAGGATATGAAACAACCTTATTCTGCTGACTCTGCACAGGCTAAATTGTTTGCAGCCGAAACAGCGATGGAGGTGACGACCAAAGCAGTACAATTCCATGGAGGCTACGGTTATACCCGTGAATATCCGGTGGAACGAATGATGCGGGACGCCAAGATTACAGAAATCTATGAAGGAACGTCTGAAGTACAACGGATGGTGATTGCAGCTGCATTACTCAAATAAGAGTGGAGAAAAGATAATCGATAAATGAAAAAATGATAAACGTATGAAAATAGTAGTATGTATCAAACAGGTGCCGGATACAACAGAGATCAAATTGGACCCCGCTACGGGGACGATGATCCGGGATGGGGTGCCCAGCATTATGAATCCCGACGATAAAGGGGGACTGGAAATGGCTTTACAATTAAAAGATAAATATGGGGCGGAAGTCACGGTAATAACCATGGGGCCTCCTCAGGCCGATGATATTTTGCGTGAGGCTTTTGCTATGGGAGCTGACCGTGCTATTCATTTGAACGACCGGAAATTTGCCGGTGCCGATACTCTCGCTACGTCGAATGCGATTGCCGGCGCTTTGCGCGTGTTGGATTTTGACCTGGTAATCACCGGCCGGCAAGCCATCGACGGGGATACCGCTCAGGTAGGACCACAGATTGCCGAACATTTGGATTTACCTCAGGTGACTTATGTTGAAAACCTGGAATTTGACGGGAGCAGGACATTTACGATCCGGAAGTCCACAGAAGACGGTTTTCAGCTGGTACAGGTAGATGCGCCTTGCGTGGTGACGGTGCTGGCAACGGCTAATAAAGCCCGTTATATGTCGGTCCGGGGAATTGTGGAGGCTTATAACAAAGAAGTTGAAGTGTGGGGCTTTGAACATATCAGTGTAGAAGAAGAAAAACTAGGCTTGAAAGGATCGCCCACCCGCGTATGGAAATCATTTACCAAAGGAGCAAAAGCAGCCGGAAAGGTGTTTGAAGTGGAACCTGCCGAAGCTGCCGATATAATCGTAGAGAAATTGAAAGAAAAATTTATAATCTGATGAACAGGTAGCAACGGATTGCAGACCACAGACTGTGGTAAACCTTAAGTTTTTATACCTTGAACATATACTTTTTTTCCGGCCATTGGCTGAGGTCTGCTTCCGTTTACCGTTCATTGTTAATTTGAATACAATGGATAAATCCCAATATAAAGACGTCTGCGTGTTTGTAGAACAACGCGAAGGTATCATACAAAAAGTGGCATTGGAACTGCTGGGTAAAGCCCGGGAACTTGCCGATACCTTGAATGAGAAAGTGATCGCCTTATTGCTCGGTTATGATATGAAAGACCAGGCTCAGGAGCTGATTGCTTATGGTGCCGACATTGTCGTGTGTGTGGACGAACGTGAATTGGCAGAGTACAATACCGAGCCTTATGCACAAGCTGTCAGCCAATTTATCCGTGAACGTCATCCGGCCATCGTATTGATCGGAGCCACGACTATCGGCCGCGATCTGGGCCCCCGATTATCTGCCCGGCTGACTACCGGCCTCACGGCCGACTGTACAGGCCTGGACATTTCGCCCGAAAATGATTTGCTGATGACCCGTCCGGCTTTCGGTGGTAACCTGATGGCTACGATCATTTGTAAAGAACATCGTCCGCAAATGTCTACTGTCCGGCCGGGAGTGATGCGTACAAAACCCAAAGATCCGGCACGGCGGGGGACGATTGAAAATATGAAAGTCAGTTTCGACCCGTCGAAATTCAGAGTTAAAATTCTGAAAACGGTGAAAGAACAGAAAACCCGGATCGACATAACGGAAGCTAAAGTGCTGGTGTCAGGTGGGCGTGGTGTCGGCAGTACGGCTGGTTTTGTCATGCTGGGTCGTTTAGCGGAAACATTGAATGCCGAAGTATCTTCATCGCGGGCAATGGTCGATGCCGGGGTTATGCCCCACGAACGCCAAGTGGGGCAAACCGGAAAGACGGTCCGGCCGGATCTGTATTTTGCCCTGGGGATTTCAGGGGCTATTCAGCACCTTGCCGGTATGGAAGAATCAGAATACATCATTGCTATCAATAAAGACAAATATGCTCCGATCTTCAATGCAGCAGATTTGGGGATTGTTGGAGATGTACATAAAATTGTCCCCATATTGACAGAAAAACTCCGGAAGTAAAAATCGGAAATGAACCGGGTGTTTGTTCAATTATACTCTTTCCTTTTCTATTGGTGACGGTAGCAAGAGGAAAGAGTATTTAAGAGTAAATCAATATCTTGGCACTGATAAATCAAATTGATTGCATCTTAAATGTCAAAGCTCGTATTTTTGAAATAATCGGCTGGTAAAGATTGTCCCAGTATATTTTTACGCCTTATATTAAAAATGATTTAAAAAATTACTTAAAATAAACTTTCATCTCTCTTTTTTTGTACTTTTACCGTCGATTTTGGTGCTGCTCGTTATTTTCGTAACGGAGCGGTGAAAAGGGAATCAGGTGTGAATCCTGAACAGACCCGCTGCTGTAAGCTTTTTAAAGTCTTTGGACATTACTCACGCCACTGTTTTACATGAACGGGAAGGACGTCCGGAGATAAAGCAAGTCAGAAGACCTGCCAAGATCAGAAACTTGGTGTTCTCTGGGATTAGAATGCCGGTTGTACTGATTTTTAATTGGAATTATTCTATTGGATGTCGATGGAAAAACGTTCGATTAAATTAGTCGAAATTTCATAAAGTTTACAAAGTGATGCCCCTTACAGGACGTTTGTTAATTGACTATTGACAAATACCAGTTTACTGTAAAACAACATACTTTAGGAAATATTTACATCATATTGATTATCAATCATTCAACATTCAATTTCCCTACTCATTTCCCTTTTTTTCAGCTGTTTTTTGATGGAAGTAAAGCTTCCAATCATTGTCAATTGTTAATTGTCATCGGTCAATTATTCCTCTTGTGGAAATCCACAAAAAAATCGAAGATTTAAACGTCACACTTTTAGGACTGGATACTGAAAAATTAGGGGCTTTGGAAAAAATCGGAGGGAAGCTGTCATTGAACTGTACGGCAGAATATTTGAAGTTGCCTGCCGGTTTGAAAAATTTGAAGGTGTTTGTAGTATCGAAAGGTATAGAACGCCTGGATATCCAGGGAATAGAAATCGAGGAATTGCGATTCAGCGGTACCGGATTGGAAAATACGACGGTGATCGGTGACGATATTTTTAAAGGTAAAATCAGTTTGGATAACCTTTCGGGATATTTCCCGAAATTAGAAGGTTTCCGGGAAGTGGGAAAACTGAATATCGGTTATCTTGGCCTGAACGGAGGGAGCATTGAAATCGGTAATATCCGTAAAATTAACGGGGATTTCTCTTACTGGGCCAATTCCAATGTAAAGGCCGTCGAATTTCCTGCACTGGAAGAAGTAACCGGTAATTTTGAATTATATTCCAATATCAAGGAATACCATTTCCCCGAATTGAAGTCTATCGGAGGGAAGGCAATCATAAGTATCGACTATTATGATGAAAAGACTTTTCCGAATCTGGCGACGGTCGGGGAGGATATGATGTTTCAGACCGGATATGACTATTATGGATCGAGGGGACCGGCCGTGGTCTTGTATCCGGCTTTGAAGCAGGTTGGGGGGACATTGGAACTGCGCCCGATCGGACCAACTCCCTGGGGAGATAATGAGAATACCGGTTATTTGAATCAAACTCTGGAAAATCTGGATTTCTTGTCCAGCTTGGAAAAAGTGGGGGGAATCCGGATTCATGATCATGGGAAACTAGCTTCTTACGAGGCAATTAAAAAGGCCATCCTGACCTGTCCCGAAGAGAAATGGAGTGTGGAAAATAATTTGTACAATCCGACTTACAAGCAATTGGTAGAAGACCAGCAATGGATAAAACCTGCTATTCAGGAGTAACAGATGAAGCCTGTTTTTCAACTGTGAGATTAATCAGCTGAAAAAGTTGTAAATGTAAAAAATGATAAACCTATGAAGATAAATAATTTAATATATATTGTGTTGCTTGGCATTATTGTTTCGCTGACGAGTTGCGAGGACGATGACAGCCTGTTTTCCGGAAATGAAAACTACATCACCTCATTCCGACTGGTTCAGCAGGGAGATTCCTATGCCGGGATAATTAAGGGAGATAGTCTGATTTTGAGTATCCCTGAAAATCTTTCTCTTGAGGGGGCGATAATGGAGATTTTGTGTAGTGAAAATGCCCGGATATCTCCGGATCCTGGTGAAGTTGAGGATTGGGGAAAGTTACAAAATTTTACAGTAACTGCTTACAATAATACTCAGCGTGTTTACAAGTATATAGTACGGAGAACCTTGACGGGTAGCGAAGGAGATGTTCGTCTGACTTCGGTTGAAGATTTGGAAGCCTTTGCTGCTCAGGGGATCAATAAAGTCAATGGAAATTTGGTTATCGGTAAAGAAGAAGGAACTGTGAAGGAAGACTCCCTTACTTCTTTGGCAGCTTTGGCCTCACTAAAAGAGGTTGTCGGAACGGTGACCATAAATCCGACTTATGCCGGAACTTCATTTGCCGGTTTGGAAAATTTGGAACAGGTTGGAGGATTGGTGATGGGACGTGTAATACAGAATGCAACCATTGGACTTCGGTGGATACGGGAGATTGAATTGCCAAATTTGAAAAAAGTAGCTTCAGAATTGACTTTCAGAGCTGATACCGTTGAAACGTTGAGTTTGCCTGCATTGGAAAAGGTAGGAAGAAATTTGTCGATTCAGATTAAAGATGTGAAAGATATAGATTTTTCGGCCTTATCGGTTATCGGAGAAAATTTATCCATGAAAGTGAACGGTGTCTTGAATGCTCCGGAAAAGTTGAGCTTTCCGAAATTAAGTTTGATTGGAAATCAATTAGCATTGAGTAATGTTTATAGGGTGAAAGAGTTAGCTTTCCCGGAATTAAAATCGGCGACTGCTATTAAATTGGAGCAGATGAATGCTGTTGAAACTTTGAACTTCACCCAATTGGAGCAAGTCGCCGATTATTTTGAATTGTGGTGGACGCATCAAGTAAAAGAAATGAATTTTCCTTCAGTAAAATCACTCGGTGGATTTAAAATTTATTACATTCAAAATTTGGAAAAAGTCAGTTTGGAGTCTTTGACAGAAGTCGGTCTGCGAGGATTCTGTATCGATGCATCTGATAAGATACAAGAGTTGAATTTGCCTGCATTGACGCGAGTGAAAGGTGATTTTGTTTTAACCAGAATGGCAATAACAGAGGTAAGCTCATTGAGAGCATTGAAGGAAGTGGATGGAAAATTTGATTTCTCCTCGATGAGTGCATTGACGGTTTTCGACGGTTTTCCGAATCTGACAACAGTCGGTGGTAATTTCACCCTGTCCGGTTTGGCAGTCAGCGAATTAAAGGGATTCGATGCCCTGACCTCTATCGGTGGTTCGATGAGTCTGAGTAATTTGAATGAGGTTACTTCGATTGACGCTTTCCCCGTATTGAAATCCATCGGATCACAATGTTCGCTCATTGGACTGAAAAAATTGCAGGATATTTCTTTGCTGGCCCAGTTCAAGGGAATGCATTTGAACAATTGTATTTTAAACAATTTGGATGCCTTGACTTCCTTGGATCTGACCGGCCTTGAAGTAGATGCCCTGCAGATTACCGGAAAAAATGCTTTGACGTTAAAGGGCAGTAAAACCTTGAATACGAATCTGACCATTAACGGGATTCCCGGAATTTCTTTTTCAGGAATCGAAGAGGTGCAGAATGTATCGGTAAGTAATATGCCTGCAACTATTACCGGACGGGTAGAATACAACTTCCCCGGATTAAAGAAAATAGGGACTTTGTCGGTGAGTCAGGCATATGGTGCCAGCCTGGGTGTGCTTCGTTTTCCTGATTTGACAGAGATTAGCGGAAAATTGACCCTTTCCGAAGGATTCGGACAAAAAGTACAGCCGACGGAATTTCCGGTTTTAAGGATAGTGAATAACATGACCTATACCGGAGTCTGTGATGCCCTTCGTTTTCCGGCCTTGGAGGAGGTGACGGGTGAATTGAATATCAAAACCAGCTATGTGAATGGATCTTTAGTGAGCATGTTACAGGAAATCTATACTCCCGTTTTGAAAAAAGTCGGGATATTGGTGCTGACTACTTACAGTAAAAATCAGGATAGTTGGTGTAATAATGTCCTGACTAATCTGGATTGTTTTAGAGCCCTGGAAAATGTCGGAGTGATCAATATCGAGTACCAGTTAGGCCTGGTATCTTTTAAAGGATTGGAAAAAGCAATCGGGGGATTGACGGATGATACTTCTTGGGTTGTCGGGCATAATGCTTATAATCCGACTTTCGAACAGGCTAAAAACGGAGAATTGGAACGAAATTGAGGGAAATACTTTACATCGGACGGCTCCCTGCAGCTTTTAGTTGGCAGGGGGTTTTTCGTATTTTGTAAGGAAAGGCATTTTTTGTACTTTTACGCTTCAATGGAAACAAAGGGATACCTTCAGGTTTATACCGGAAACGGTAAAGGTAAGACAACGGCTGCATTCGGTTTGGCGGTACGTGCTTTATGTGCTGGTAAACGGGTGTTTATCGGGCAGTTTGTCAAAAGCATGAAATATAACGAAACCCGGCTGGAAGCCTGTTTCCCCGGGCGGTTGGCGGTCCGGCAGTTTGGAAGAGGATGTTTCCTTGATCACCGGCCCGAAGACGAAGACGTACGCCTTGTCCAGGAAGGACTCCGGGAATGTGCGGCAATACTGGCTTCGGGTGAATGGGACCTGGTCATCCTGGACGAACTGACTATAGCTGTGTATTTTGGTTTGCTCTCCGATAAAGAAATACTGGAAGTCATCGGGCTGCGTGACACAGGGACAGAGGTGGTGATTACCGGGCGTTATGCTTCCGAAGCTTTGCTGGCTTTGGCTGACCTCGTGACAGAAATGCGTGAAGTGAAACATTATTATACCCGGGGAGTATTGTCCCGGGATGGATTTGATCATTGAGATATGGATAGATTGATGCGGTTTTGGTTGCTGGGGCTGTTGTTGGCTCTTGGTGTAGGTTGTAAAAGTAGGCATTCGGCTTCTGCAGGAGATGCTTTGTCCGCGCTCCGGATGGAATATGCCGGGCGGATTCGGATAGATTCGAGTGAACATTATATATTGGTGCGGGTACAAAACCCTTGGGATACGGCCCGGATTTTACATACCTATGTTTTGGTCGGCCGGGAAACTGAATTGCCGGAAGGATTGCCTGAAGGGACCTTGGTCCGGACGCCGGTGGAAAAAGCATTGGTATATTCTTCGGTACATTGCGGGCTTCTGTCCGAACTGGGGGCAATCGATCGGATTGGTGGAATATGTGATCTGCAATATATCGAAATACCTGAAATACAAAATCGTTGTGCTTCCGGGCGAATGGTCGACGCCGGAAATACTATGAATCCGGATATTGAAAAAATAATCGACTTTCATCCTGATGCTATCCTGCTCTCCCCTTTTGAAAATAGTGGAGGTTATGGCCGGATTGAAAAATTAGGGATACCGATTATCGAATGTGCCGATTATATGGAGACCTCTCCTTTGGGGCGGTCTGAATGGATGCGTTTTTTCGGTTTGCTTTTCGGGAAACGGCGGCAGGCTGATTCGTTATTCACTGCTGTCCGTGCGGATTATTTACAGCTGTGTGATTTGGTCAAGTCTGTAAATCAGCGGCCGACGGTGATATCTGAATTGAAAAGCGGTTCCGCCTGGTATGTACCCGGAGGAAAAAGCACGACCGGACGGTTGTATCAGGATGCCGGGGCTACTTATATGTGGGCGGAGGACGAACATAGCGGTTCGATTCCTTTGTCTTTTGAAACGGTATTTGACCGAGGGCAGGATGCCGATTTTTGGTTATTCAAATACAACCGGCAACAAGATAAAACCCTGACCGAATTAAAGTCCGACTACGCTTCATATGCCGGTTTCCGGGCCTTTCAAACCGGGCAGGTGTATGGATGTAATTCGGGACAGGTACCTTTTTATACAGAGACCCCTTTTCATCCCGAACGGCTGTTGGAAGATCTGATCCGGATTTTTCACCCGGGAGTGTTACCGGCAGGAGAGTGCCGTTATTTTAAAAGATTGGAAAAATGAAATCTTTACCATCCGGATGGAAATATAGTATCGGTTTGATCGTATCGATCCTTCTGTTGTTCGCGGCGAACTTATGGGTAGGCTCGGTACGTATTCCTGCAGGCGCAGTATGGGATATTTTGTGCGGACATGCCGTAGAACGGGAGAGCTGGCGGTTCATTTTGCTGGAATCGCGTATTCCGCAAGGGATAACTGCTTTGCTGTGTGGAGCAGCCTTGGCTGTCTCGGGGTTGATGTTGCAAACCGTTTTCAGTAATCCGCTGGCAGGACCTTCGATATTGGGGATCAATACCGGGGCCAGCCTGGGCGTGGCCTTGGTGATGTTGCTCGGTGGAGGAAGTATTACTGCCGGGGTTTTCAGTATATCCGGTTTTCTGGCGGTATTGGCCGGAGCTTTTGCCGGGGCTATGATCGTCATGGGAATCTTGCTGTTCTTTTCTGCTTTTACAAAGAATAATTTGATGCTACTTATTATTGGGATCATGATCGGATACATCACCTCCTCGGTGATTTCATTATTGAATTTTTTCTCTACGGCCGAAGGAGTACATTCTTATATGATCTGGGGATTGGGAAATTTCAGCGGAGTGTCTTCCGGGCAATTGCCTGTATTTATCGTTTCGATTACCGCCGGTTTGGTTTTATCGGTCATGTTGATCAAACCTTTGAATGCCTTATTGTTGGGAAACCGGTATGCTGAAAATCTGGGTGTGAATGTGCGGCTTACCCGCAATCTGTTATTGATTGCGACCGGTATGCTGACGGCAATAACAACCGCCTTTTGCGGGCCTATCGCTTTTATCGGATTGGCCGTGCCGCATATTGCCCGCTTGATGCTGGGTACTTCGAACCACAATTCCCTGATGCCTGTGACCTTATTGCTGGGAGGGGCGGTAGCCCTGTTGTGTAATCTGATCAGTGTATTACCCGGCGAAACGGGGATTTTGCCATTGAACGCCATCACTCCCGTTTTGGGTGCTCCCGTCATTATCTATATTCTGGTCAAACAGCGTAAAATTCAATATTTCAATTGACTATGGAGACTTTACCTGTAATTGCAGCCCGTCAATTGGCTATCGGCTACTCTCATGGTAAGAACGGTTCTACAGTGGTACACCGGGATCTGTCTTTCGATTTGTGGGCGGGAGAGTTGACTTGTCTGTTAGGTCCTAACGGGGCAGGCAAATCTACTCTGTTGCGTACTCTTTCGGCTTTTCAATTGCCTTTGGAAGGTGAATTATGGCTTGAAGGACGTCCGCTGAGGGATTATTCCGAACGGGAAAAATCGCGCAAGATCGGCGTCGTACTGACCGATAAGACACAGGCCGGCGGATTGACCGTATATGAACTGGTAAGCTTGGGGCGTCAGCCCCATACCGGATTCTGGGGCCGTTTGAACCGGGAAGATCATAAGCTCGTCGAAGAGGCTCTTACGGCAGTGGGAATATCCCATAAAGCTGCAAATTACGTGGCCGAATTGTCGGACGGGGAACGGCAGAAAGTGATGATCGCCAAAGCATTGGTGCAGGAATGTCCGTTGATTTTGCTCGATGAACCCACAGCTTTCCTGGATGTGGTAAGCCGTATCGAGATCATGACTTTATTGCATACCATTGCCCGCGAACAACATAAGACCATTCTGCTGTCTACCCACGATATCGACCAGGCACTGATCCAGGCCGACCGGCTGTGGTTGCTCGCGCCCGGAAAAGGATTGCAGTGTGGCGTTACGGAGGATATAGTCTTTAACGATGGACTGGACTGTTTGTTCGATCACCGGAAAATATGTTTTGACCGGGGACGTGGGGGCTATTTCCCCATCGTACAGGATTATCAGGAAGTCGTCGTCAGGACGGACGATCCCTGCCTTTGGCATTGGTGTGTCAATGCTCTGAATCGTTTTGGCTATTCCGGTCTGCCCGGAAATGCCGATAGAAAAAATTTACCCGTATTGACGGTTACTTCCCCGCATGAAATGAGTTGGGAAAAAAATGGAATGTCTACTATACTGACTTCTTTCGAGGACTTGACCGGATTATTGAAAAAATGACCGGGAAGGTTTTTGAATAAAAAGAAAACGGTGCGCATCAGTTTTTACCTGTTGGCACCGTTTTAACTTTTTATTTATTTGCTTCTGCAGCTTTGATCAATCGGGGGATGGGGGATACATTGACCATGGACGTGTAATCGATGGGAGAAAGTGTCCATACATCCCAGGAGAGATTTTCAAGTTGGCGATTGTCGACAAATGTCTGAGAATATTCAAAGTCGGCAGCTGTCGGCACCTGATTGCCCGAACCGAGCCAGTAGGTGGTATAGGCATCGTTCGATCCCATCCAATAATCGGCTGCATCTAACGGTTTCAATTCGTCAGAATCGTATTCGGAGAGTTCGTAGAGCCCGTTTGTAAAATCAGCTTGTGTCAGATGTAAAGTAGAACTTTTCAGTTCGATTTTACCGTCGTTATTACCGTCATAACCGAATCCTTTGATATAATTTCCTGATAAGGCGACATAAAGGCGGGGATCGTTCTTGGCAATAGCTTTGAGCATATCGATTCCTGTAAAAGTTTCCGTTTTATTCCAACGATATCCCCAGGCAATGAAAAAAACTTCCTGGTCTGCTGGTTCTTGCAGATGCTCCCCTGTAACCCATTGAATGGCAAAGACCGAGGTGTTTTCTCCGTTACCGGTCCAATTTTTCAGATCGGAGATCGCGAACCGATTACCGTTGACCTTCAGAAATAAGGTGTCGGAATCCTTGCCGTCTTGATTGGTTGCGGTCAGGATAATTTCAAAACTACCGGGGTCCTGAGAGGTGAAACGATAGATTGAGTCTGTGGAAACCGTTTTTTTGTTCAGTTGCCACTGGAAAGTGGTCTGTAACGGATTGTTCAGAATCGCTTTTAACTCGATCGTTTCACCCGGTAAACAGGTGGTTTGCCCACTCGGATTTCCGATAGAAACCTGAGGCGGAGTAGGAAGATACGGATCTTTTTTGTTGTCGTCACTACAGGAGGTCGATAGACCTGTAAGCAGACTCCAGAATAGAAATAAAGAATAGTATTTTTTCATTTACAAAATTCTTTTATTGAAAATTATAAGTAAAGAATGTTCCGGCTGGATAATTGGTATGATTCTTATAATTGGCGCTCAATTTCGGTTCGGTTTCGCTGAAATCGAATACACTGATGTGGTTGATCAGACGGTCGTTACCCCACCCTTTGATTGTATTCAGATAGACTTCGCCTGTAACCGGATTGACGGCTATGGTATTGTAAACACTAGTTGTTGTCACGATGTTTGCCGCATCGACCATCAGATCCGTCTGGTTTTTACTAAAAATGTGACGATAGATTTTGGTACCTGTGCCGTTCATGTACAAAGTATCTCCTTGTGCTGTAATACACGGAGTAGAAGTGTATGAGGCCGACTGAGTGCTAATGGCATCTCCCGGTAAAGTATTGGTTTTGATAATAGTATAATTTTGGGCATCGACCTTAGAGATTTCCCCGGCCGAAGTGGATACCCACAAGTTACCGTCCGACGATTTGACGACTCCTCTGACCGGATCATTGAATTCTATCGATTTGGAGATTTTGTTTTTTCCTTTTTCGATCACAAGGACGTTATTTCCTGCTGCAGCGAATATTTTCCCTTCCGTTACAGCCATGGTATTCTTATTAGCCCTTTCAGCTCCCTCGATGAGAAAGAGTTCGCCGCTGGATGGGTGGAATACCTTAATTCCTTCGTTGTCGCGCAGATAGATATCGTCGTCTCCCAGTACGGCAACATGAGTCGGACTGCTTACTTTATCTTCCAGTTCGGTCTTATAGCCGGCTTCTTTTTTCAGGGTTTCTGCATTGGCAACGATAAGATAACCGTCGTCTCCGCTTTTTTGTGAAATGATATACAGTTTGTTGTTGGCGATAAATAAGTCTTGGGAAAGAAGGCTCAGCATGCTGCCGTTTGCCTTGTAATAGGCACTGTCCGTGAGAATACCTTTCGGGCTGATGAATATCAATGTAGAAGGATCGGCCTGGTAACCTTCATTTAAAACAAAAGTACCGTATTTGTATTTACCGTACACTTCGATGGATGTTGTGGCAGAAGTCACTCCATCGGCATTGGTCGCGGTTAATTTAACATCGTAGGTCCCCAATTCGTTCATTTTGAAAGTAAATACTGTATCCTTAGAGACTTCATTTCCTTTGACGGACCAGCTCAGTGTGGTTGGCAGCGGACTTTCTACTTTCGCTTTCAGTACGATAGAGTCTTCCTGAGGCATTGCGAACACTCCGTTTACACTCTCGATAGATACTTCGGGAGGAACCGGATATTTGTCGTCATCGTCACATGATGCGAATATTCCTGCTAACAGGAGGCAAACTAAAAGCGTAAAATTAATTTTTTTCATGGTTTCTATTTATTTAAAGGATTTATATGATTCAATTAAAATTCGAATAAAAGCGAGAACAAGCAATTACGCAAAGGCATGGGATAATATTGGGTCGACTCATAGTAGGTATCGAACAGGTTATCTATCCGCATCTGAGGGGTTAGGCTTGTCCCATTCCGGAAGGAGTAGCGGTAACCGAGCAAGAGGTTATGTACGGAATAGGGATCCGTGGCATATGATTCGTCGGTAGTAATGAAACGCCGGCCGGTGTAGGTCATCTGCCAGACGAAAAAAGCATCTTTATAATCGATATTCCAGCGCAGATTCCACTTGAATCGCGGTACATATGGAATTTGCCGCATATAGGCGTTGTCGTCTACGTGTTGTTTCTTGCGGGTCCGGGATTGTGACCAGCTGTAATTACCCGAAAGAGAAGATACGAGTTCCCCGTAGTGGAAAGTGGTTTTTCCATAAAGTTCCACGCCATAGGAACGTACGTTTCGTTTGTTTTGCGGAGTCCACACCCATTGGTTTCCGTCTTTGGGGAGCCAAAGGATCCAGTTGTCGATGTTCATTAGATAACCGGAAACTTCGGCATCGAATAAGAGATGTTTGTTTATACTCTTCCGGTAAGAAATAGAAGCATCGTAAGAATACCCCTCTTCCGGCTTTACATCCGGATTACCGCCGGGGCGCCAATATAGGTCGTTCATACTGGGGAAACGATAATTATAAGCAGTACTTCCTTTCAATTTTAATTCTTTTTTCAATAGATTGAATACTATTCCTGCCGACCAGGTGGATACATTCCGATTGTCGTTATGTTCGAACATATATTGTCCGTTGATCATCATCCACCGGATAGGCGTCCACAAAGCGGAAGTTTGCCAGGAGAGTATGTTACGGTGGTGGCTGAAAGGGGATTCCACCTGAGGAATATCAAAATCGATACCGTCGAGCGTATATTTCGATGAGTCGATGTCTATGTAGCTACTCACCCGGATCAGGTCGTGAGAATAGGTTAACGTCGTGTTGAGAATAAGCTTATCGGTCGGGGAGTACGTATAATCGGCCACGACCTGTGCCGTGTTAGAGCGGTTTTTGTTTCCCTTGGGATCGAATAAACCTCCGTCATACCGGATATCGTAAGTTTGGCAGAAATACAGCCAGGCAGCCTTTACATGTAATTCATGGATACCCCGGCTGAAATCCAGTCCGGCATATCCCCGGAAATTATTTTCCTCCTGATCCTCCTGGGAGCGGTTGACTACACCGAGCGGTTGGGGGAGGTTACGGTGATTTTTCTGATACCAGGCGACAGCTGTCAGGCGGGTGTAGGGAGATACTCTGAAATAGCCTTCCTGCATAATTCCGAATTGAGAGTAAGCGGCATCCTGCCTTTTTTCACGGAAAGGAGTATTGGTCAGCACTTTATTCAGATAGGTATAGTCGTTGTCGGAATGCTGATAATATAACCGTGTCTTTGAGGCCGATTTATTACCGCTTATATTCGCCTGTCCACCGACGGTATATGTGTTGTACGATCCATACTCTGCCAGTACCCGTCCATTTACGCCTCGGTTCCAATCGGTGTCTGTGAATAAATTCACACTACCTCCGATAGCTCCGGTACCGTTTTTTACATGGCTGCTGCCATAGTACAGGTTGATGTTATCTGTAAAAAAGACCGGGATCTGTGAAAAATCGAAAGTACCCGATAAAGGAGGTGTGATATTGATCCCGTTCCAGTTTACCCGTGTTTGGGAAGCGCTGGTTCCACGGAAAGAAGCTGTCGATAATGCTCCTGTTCCCAGACTCTTGATGTAAATAGAGGTATGGTCGGTCAGGAGTTCGGCCAGCGAGCGGGTTTTGTTGGCTTGTAAAATGGCTGGAGAAATATGGGTTACCCGGGCTCCTGCGTTTGCCTCGTTGGCGTGTTGTATACGTTGGCGGATGACCTGCACGGTGTCTAATGTGCCGTATAGGGTGATCGAATCCCGGGATTGGGCAGGAGTACGGAATCCCGACCCAAGGAATATGCCGAGGTATAAAATGAAGATCAGACTCTTGTATAGGTTCATATCGCTAGGCTAATTAGGGGAAATACACTTGGCTAGGATAGATACCGACTCGAAAATTCCGGATAGAACCGTCTTTTTTGTAATTCCGGATATAACCGCGTTGTGCACTGTAATCCAGACAGTCACATAGATAGACCTCTCCTTGCGGACTGACTGAAAACCCATACATCATATCGATTCCGGGAAGATCGAGGTAGTGTTCGAATTCTCCTGTGCCGATATTCATCCGGTAAACACTTTGGACAGAGGTAATCCCTGCTGCCGTGTTACTTTTACAGGTTTTGACGTTGAAATAAATCCAGTTCAGTGTAGGATCGATATCCGTGCGATTATAGGTGATTGTACCGATTACGTCTCCTGCTTGTGGATTTGCCTTTTCACTGATGGGAAGGGTATAAGAGACCTCGACTTTTTCTTGGTGGGGGTCGATACAAACCAATTCTATTCCGCAGACTCGATTCCCCTCCCGGATGTTCATCAAGGCCCATACTCTTTGGTATTTATCGACCAGCATCCGGCAGGTTTTGGTATTTTCGTCGTTTTTTACTTCCGGGATGACCCGGACAGCTTTTTTGCTGATATTGTCGGTATCGAAGACATATATTCCGCCGGTAGTCATTCCGAAGATTTTATTATCTACCGTTACCAGATATTCGACCGATCGCGGTATGGAGATATATTCCAGAGGTTCGCCATAAGGTTCCACAGTCCGGATACGCACCAGTTGTCTCTCCAGATCGGATACGATAGCTTCTGTCGGGGAAATGGCTACGATCTGGCGTGGAAATCCCGCTTGGGTATAGAGGATTGTACCGACGGAACCGAACGTTTCGGGATCTATAACCTCGATTTTTTTGGAGTTGTCCAAAGTCACAAAATATTTACCGTTGATCTTGGTGATGGATTGGGCCACATCACCCAGCGGTCGGTGATTCACTTCCCGGAAAATATCCGGAATGACTGATCCGTCTTTGTTTAAAACGGAGATACCGCCCATATTCTGATTGATTCCCCCTTCATTGAGAACAAGGGCTTCGATATTACCTTGGCTTACCGGCCCGTAGGGATAATCCGTTCCTGCGGAATCACAGGCTGTGAATAGCCCTGCTATTACGGCAAATATGAAAAAACAGAGAATTTTTTTGAATAGCATGATTTACTGACGTTTATGTTCTTCTTCCCTTTGAACGTTAAACAAATGAATCACGTGGCAGGTCTTCTGACTTGTTTCCTTTTCGGTTTCCTTCCCATTCCAAACGAGGAACAGTGGATAAAGCACGTCCGAAAAGTGTTATGAAACTTACAGCAGTGGATCTGTTCAGGATTTACACCTGATTCCCTTTTCATTGCCGGACGAGACAACGATCCGGCAACTCCACGCAATTTTTACGTGACGGCAAAGATATATAAATCATTTTATAAGGGAAATGATATTTTGTGAATGTTTGTTAGTCCACAGGGACGGAGGCAATACTTTGTGCTGAACGGTTATTTTGGGAAAAACCTTTAGAATTTCTTTAAAATCGGGCTTTTATCCTTGTACAGGCAATGAAGTAAAACCTGTTCTGAACGGAAAACATGTCAAACCGATTATTTCAATGATGAAAACAAGATGGATTATCTCTTTTGCCCGACTTCCTGTTTCTGTGAAAAATCCAAATGCGCCCCTGTCGAAGGGAATATCGTGCCGGAGTTGATCGGTACGAATAATAGCGATAAGCAGATTGGGGAATTAGATGATATATGCAAATTATTCAAAATTAATAAACATGATTTATTGGTTTTACCGGAATAAAATTGCAGCTTTGTTCGGGATTGATCGGGTGGGAAAGATTTTGACAGACTATTTATCCGATACTTTATGAAAATAGAGAAAGTACATGCGGTCTATTTTAGTCCGACAGGCACAACTAAAACAGTGATTACCCATTTGGTAAAATGTATCACTACGTTATTACCGGAAGTCGTGACGGAAGTGAAAGACTTTACGTTGCCGTCGGGGCGGAAGAAAGTGCCTGATATTCGGGAATCGGAGTTGGCTATTGTCGGTCTGCCTGTTTACGCCGGCCGTTTACCGAATCTGTTATTGAACTACTTGACCACCTGGCAGAGTAATGGGGCCTGGGCGGTACCTGTTGTGGTTTATGGGAATCGGTCCTATGGGAATGCGCTCGTCGAACTGTATGATATTTTAAGATATAGAGGGTTTCATCCGATAGCTGCTGCGGCTTTTGTCGGTCAGCATTCTTTCACGACCCGGTTGGCTACCGGGCGTCCCGACCGGGAAGATCTGGAAAAGGCAGAACAGTTTTCGGCAGAGATCGTGAGAAGAATATTGCAACCAGGAGAATTTACCGGAATAAAGATTCCGGGACAAGGGGCTCCTGATTACGGTGGATATTATAAACCCAAAGGAAGGGATGAAGAGGTGGTGAATTTCCTGAAAGCAAAACCTGTTACGACCGATGCGTGCATCGATTGCAGACGTTGTGCAAAAGTTTGTCCTATGGGGGCTATCCGGCAGGATCATCCTTCTGAGGTTTCCGGTATTTGTATCAAGTGTAATGCTTGTGTAAAACAATGTCCTGTACATGCCAAACAGTTGATGGATGAAGCTTACCTAAGTCATGTCGGTTTTCTTGAAAATAGATATACCTCGAGGGCAAGAATCGAATTATTTTAATCGATCTAAATACTTGGTATATGAAGACCGGTCTTTATACGAAACTGATTTTGAAGGTAATCGCTGGCTGTTTGCTTATCACTGTCATCCGGGGTATTCATTTCTGGAATTGCCCGTTAATATAAAAGATATCGAGATGCATGTCGATATTAAGTCCGCCAGTACAAGAGATGAAATGAATGTGAAGGTATCCGGTTCATACTAAAAATAGGGGAATTGTTTTTGAGGATTTTTTTTATGGCATGGAGCTTTGCGCTCCCCGGTGATTTCTTATATGTCTTGATTTTTTCGCTGGTTGCGGATAAATTTATTCCGGTATTCTGCCGGGAAATTATTTTCATGGTGTTTGACGAATCGTTTCAGGTAGGATTGACCGGAGATCTAAGAAGGACGGTATGTCCGTTTATGTCAGATCATTGAGGGTACAGTGCTGAACAGCCATTCAGGTTAATGCCGGAACCCCTGAAGCTTATCCCTTTCCAAACCGCTATGAGATAATGACAAGTAATGTCCGATAAAGATCTTAAGTTAAACAAAAGAGGGGGCTTTCCCCATTCTCTTTTCAGTCCGCCAAAACAGCCAAACAGCCAGAAGGAGGGAAAGAATTCTGCTACAGGTTGTGCCGCTTCCGCCCCGATCGCCTGCAAGGTATTGATATAAATAAACAGGATACCCATCACTGGTCCCGACAGCAGCAACGTCCGGACGAGCGGTGTACCATATTCCCGAATTCCTTCCGAATCAATGACACAACTGATCAGTTCTTCGGAAAATACTCCGCAAAGCAAGGTCAGTATCACGCCCATACCCAATCCTGCGAAGCATGACAGACGTATGACTGCCTGAGACGGTCCCACTGTTTCTTTTCTCATATTGAAACAGGCTATGGATATGGTCAGGTGGGAGTCTTTACCCGTCAGCAAGATAACGTAATATGCGTTGCTGCCGTATAACCGATGGCCGTAGCCCATGCCGCACCGGCAATCCTGTAGCCGAGCCATAGGATAAACAAGCGATTGAGTACGATATTCTGTATGGTACCTATCAGTATTCCGTTCAGTGCCTCTGTCGATTTCCCTTTGGCACGGACAAGGTTGCTGAAAGCTGTGGAGACGATGACGAAAGGAGTACTCCACGCTACATACCCGTATTTCAAGAAACACCCTACAGCCGTCTCTATGATTTTTTTTAACAGATTACGGTTTATAATCCTTTTTCATTTTTTACAAAGGTCGTCTTTGGATATTCGGAACATTAATGGGTATTCTCCGTTTGAAAGTGTTTTTGATTTGTAACAAACCACTGAAATAGAGGCGTTCATGGCTAAAGTTGGTTTAAACCTCGGTTTAAACAGATGCCCCCAAACCACGAAAAACCACAAAATAAAAAAGGTAGCTACTTTCGTAACTACCTCATTCATAGAGCGGAAAACGGGACTCAAACCCGCGACCCCCAGCTTGGAAGGCTAGTGCTCTATCGACTGAGCTATTTCCGCAGACTATTATTTATTCGGCAATTA
>NZ_CFKYFN010000079.1:0-16712 GCF_985060555.1 Odoribacter sp.
AAAAGTATTTGGCACCCTCGATTTATTCGTATCCCTATTGGAGACTGAAATCAAATATCCGATTCTACAAGGGGGTATTTTGCCTTTTTGGACACCCTCATATATTAAATTTACAAGTATATTTTCCCTCTACAAGGATGCAAAACCGATGTACGCAAAATCCCTTTCTGAATTTGCCGGTATCCTACTTCTTTCCGACTTTATTCAAACCCATATCCTTTTTTGATAAAAGCTTTTACCAGTATCACCTTTTCTCCCGGTGTTTCATTTATAATCCGGTAAGTAGCGGCAGCAGCAGGAATTACAAACGTTTCGGCATAATTAAAGCGTTGCCTCATTCCTTCGCGAGTCTCCACCCTTACTGCTTTCCCTTCCACCACCATCCAAACCTGGCAACTCCCTTCGGTTTCTACTTCCACCGCATCTTCGACGGTATACCGATGGACATCGTAAAAATGCTTTTCATGGGTCGGCAGATGTTCGAGTGTATAATGTTCGTTTTTTTCCAATACCTCGGGATGACAAACCAGTTCTTTTGCCACCCGTTCTCCCTTCCGTTCGAAATAGAGGTTATCCATTCCCCGCTGTACATTCAGCGGACGGGGTTTCCCATTCAAATCCAACCTCAGCCAATCGTACATTTTAAAAGTAAAAATATACGGAGCGCTACTGATTTCCAGTACCATACAATTCTTTCCGGAAGCATGAACCGTTCCGTTGGGTATCAGAAAAAGGTCGTGTTTGTGTGCCGGAAATTTCTGTACATATTTTTCAATGTCTATCGTCTTACCTTCTGCCTGGCTCTGTTTCAATACCTCGCCGAACTCTTCAGGCCGGATATTTTCCTGAAATCCCAGATAAACCTGGGGATTCTGCCGGCTATCCAGGATATAATACGTCTCATCCTGTGTAAAAGGCATATTAAACTGTTCCCGGATGTACGTAGTCCGGGGGTGACACTGTACCGACAGGTTACCTCCATCGAAAGTATCCAGAAAATCAAAACGAATCGGGAAATCGGTTTTAAACACATCGGCCGATTCTCCCAGAACTTGACGGTAATCGTTATACATCAGAAAATCGAAAGAAACTTCCAAGCGATATCCGTTACTTTCGAACATCAGTCCATTTTCCAAAACCATCAATTCGAAAGACCAGGCTAAATTAGGCACTTCTTCATTCAATCCCGGGATGTGTTGTTTCATCCATTGCCCTCCCCATGCGCCGGGTTCGAACCAAGGGCGAACCCGGAAGAAATTTCTTCCCATCCGGTGTAATCCCTCTCTCAAATCCTCCCCGCTCATCATCAGCAATTGCTGTCCCCTGCGTTGTTCATCCACAATCAGCTCTATCTGTGGCAGACACTCCGCTTTATGCCGGTTCAGCACAACCCAATCCACAAAGAAAAAATGTTTATAGGTTTGCTGATTATTCTTCGGTTTATTCATGCCCAGATTTTTCACCCACCCGGCCCGCATGCGAAACTGTATTTCATTTTTAGGTACATCGACATAGATCAAAGGTGCTTTCCATCCGGCCAAAGCAGCTCCTATACCGATCAGCACATTGATATCGGCCTCCTGGTCCGGCCTAAAAGCGTTCAACTTCCCGGGATCAAACCAATCCCTCAATTGTCTCTCCGTCACCCGGCCGAACAACGGATCTTCTCCTCCCAGATCGGGAGCGAGCATCTCTTCCAACGTCCGAGCATCCCGCATCGCGACATCGGTACGGAACCAGCGTACACACTTCCCTCTCCGACGAAATTCATCTCCCAGTTCGCTCACCAGTTCGTCCCAAAACACTCCTCCATAACCATCGATAACCACCTGCCCGTGTCGCTCTATCCAATCGGCCAAACACCCTATCCCAGAACAGATCTTATTCTCCCCGACCGGAAAAGCCGGATACAAATCATAAACTCCCCGGGGAGTTGCCTGGGCTTTCATAGGAGCCAGATACTGTTTTGTATTTCTCTTTACTGTCTCTTCTTCCATCCCACTCCGGCCCAAGACCTGATTCGCATACATCGCCGCCCCGATCAGCGGAGCATCTTCCCATAAACGGCAAGTATCTATTCTCACTCCGATCCCCTGGGTTTCCAACTCAGACTTTATCCGTTCCAGAAATAAATCGGCACCCCGCATGATATTTCCCCCGAGCACCAAACAGTCCGGACAGAAATGTCTCAGAAAAGGAGCTATAAATCCGGTAAAATGATCGGCAAACTCTTCAAACAGGACTTTAGCAGCCTGTTCTCCCCGATAAGCATATTCCGCCAATGTCTTCACATCCATCACCGCTTTATCGGGAAAGCGGTGATTCCAGTTCGTTACAAACCAGCGGGTAGAAAAATAGTCGTCCGCAATACTATCCCGAAAAGGAATATTATACAAATATCCGTGTTCCGGAACGGCGGGCGTCGTTTCGTCCAATATTTCTTCCCGGGCCATAAACGTACTTCCCAGTCCGGTCCCGACCGTAACGACCATACTCCTCTCACTCCCCTGAGCCGCTCCCCCATAATATTCTCCCAAAGCATAAGCAGAAGCATCGTTCAGGAAGACAACCGGTAAACTGCATACCCTTTTTATTTCCTCTTTCAAATCCAAACCGAATAAGGCATCGAATTTTCGTACCCCATGAATAGCAGCTATTCCCCGGGTATAATCGAAAGGCCCGGGTATAGCAATTCCTATACCCCGCCATTCGTTTTCAGAACGCCCTTTCTTCAATGCTGTAATCACCCGAAGTATCCCCTTTATAATCGAAGTAGCAGAGCCTCCGGCATCTATTTTCTCATAAACTATAGTCCTCTGATCCATCTTCCCGGTAGTCCCTGTGACAATCCCACCTTTTACATGAGTTCCCCCGATATCGATTCCTAATAAATATTCCATTATTTCACCCACATTAATATGTATAGACATTTATACATTGACAAATATAGTGCATTCTTTTTATTGTTACAAAGTTTATCTCTTTTTATTGTTTTACCGACACAAGCCGAACAAATAACAAACTAACGATCAGCATATTATCCAAACATACTACTAAAAAACAATTACTTTTTTTGATTTATAAGAATGAAATTTTACTTTCGCAAATACAATTTTCCTACTTTTGCTTAAATTTTTCAATCATGAAAATATCGATCGATCACAATAGTGCGATACCTTTATATCTACAAATAGAAAATCAATTGAGGAACATCATCCGGGAACCGGAGTATAAAAAAGGGAAGATGTTACCCAACGAAGTAGATTTGTCGAAACAATTGGGAATTTCCCGGAATACGCTGCGCCAGGCGATCAACAACCTGGTCACTGAAGGGTTATTAGTCCGAAAAAAAGGGATCGGTACTATAGTAGTCAACCAATCGGTCAGCTCGAAAGCCAAAAACTGGTTGAGTTTCACCCAGGAAATGAAAGCGCAGGGAATCGAACCGACCAACTATGAATTACATACCAGCTGGGCGCTTCCTTCAGAAGAGATCTGTCGTTTTTTCTCCATCACCGATGAAAAGAAAATATTAAAACTGGAGCGTTTACGGGGTAATCCGGAATTTCCGTTCGTTTATTTCATCTCTTATTTCAATCCCCGGATAGGGCTGACCGGTAATGAAGATTTTTCCCGTCCCCTATACGAAATATTAGAACAAGATTATAGTTCTGTTGCAAAAATTTCGAAAGAAGAAATCAGTGCCCAGCTTGCCGACAAATTTCTGGCTCAGAAGCTTGAAATCAAGCCCGGGGACGCTATACTCATCCGAAAACGATTTGTATATGACCCGGGGGGACGCCCTCTGGAATGGAATATCGGCTATTACCGGGCCGATAGCTTCGTTTATACGCTTGAGTTCGAGAGGGAAGTATGAATTGGAGTTTATAAAATGCCGGAAGACCATTGGAGCGGGAACGAGTATCCGGTTCGGTTTTTCGAACGACCGATGGTGTCTGACGGAAACGTAACGTAAAGTTTTTTGCGCAGTAAGGGGTTCCGCCGTTCAGTGAGTTCTTCGAATAAGCGAAAGAAAAACAAAAGATTTTGTTTTTCCGAACAGGAGAAAAACCGATAAAATCAACGAAAGTCTTAACGGACCGGTCTGACGGTATAAAATCCGGAATCGGAATAGAAAGAAAAAACATACCTATATTTCAGGTAAACCGGATTTACTCGGCATCCACAGCTTCTACCTGTCCGATCGCCCTGATTCTTTTCAACAAAGAGGGATGCGAATAGTATACCCATTCGTACAGTGGATGGGGGGTGAGATTGCTTAAAGACTTCACAGAGATCTTCTTCAAGCCGGAAATGAGCGATTCACCATCGTAATACCGGGCAGCAAAAGCATCTGCCTGATATTCATTTTTCCGCGACCAGGCATTCATCACCAATCCCAATATCATACTCAACGGCGAATAGAGGATGGTAAAAGCGATCAATCCCAATTGGAAACAGGCCCGGTCACCTCCCAGAGCCATTGACAAAGCCGGCTGGTTTACAAAAAGCGAAAACAACCAAAGGATCACACCGGTCTGAATCACAGATGCCAGCATAAATTGAACGGTATGCCGTTTTTTATTGTGTCCGACTTCATGGGCCAGGACAGCAACAATTTCTTCCTCGGTCAAATCCTTTATCAGGGTATCATACAAGACAATCCGTTTGCGGGGACCGAAACCGGTAAAATAAGCATTTGCCTTCGTAGAACGCTTCGATCCGTCGATTACAAAAATATTGTCCAGTTTAAAGCTCACTTTCTCTGCAAAAGCATTGATTTTATCCCGTAAAGCCCCGGCCTCCAAAGGAGTCTGCTTATTGAACAAAGGCACAATCAACTGGGAATAAAACATAGCCATAAAAACCGAGAATACAGAAACTATTCCCCAGGCATACAACCAAAAGAAAGAACCAGCCCATTCATAAAACCAGACGACAGCCGACAGCAACAGTCCGCCGATCACCCCGGAAACCAACATTCCTTTGAGTAAATCCAATCCATAGGTCTTCATTGTCGTTTTGTTGAAACCATATTTTTCTTCAATATGAAAAGTAGCATACCAATCGAAAGGCAAACCGAGTAGCCCGGAAACCAGCGACAAGCCCAACATAAAAAGTAAGGTCTGTAAAACCGCCTGATCTGTCCAGGTCACCACCCAGGCATTCCACCAACCGAAACCTCCTGTACACAAAAACACCATCATCACGATAAAAGAAAAAGTGGAACTGATCAGATCGAAACGATTCGTTTCGCGCTTATAATTCTGAAAACGTGCATATTCTTTTTCATCGTAAATTCCCTTAAGATTTTCAGGTAATACAGGCGCCATAGCCCGCATATTCACCCATTCCAAAATCCGTTCTACAATAAAATCAGCAACTAAAAAAACAACGATAATAATAAAAACAACCTCAGTATTCATATTCAAAATAAAAAAGTATAAACGGATAAAACTATTCTGCCGTTAATTTTTACAAAAATAGTAAAATCCATATATTCCTCCATGATTTATTCAGATCATTTCTAATTACAGAAATTTTTCTTTAAAACTCTCGGGATTTTCATTTATTAATTTTAATTTCGTTGCGCAAATAATGAATTCATAAATCAATCCAGATAAGTATGGCAGAATTTAAGTATCAGGAACCGTTTCCTATTGAAAATGATACCACAGTGTATCGCCTTTTGACAAAAGATTATGTAAAAACGATCGAATGTGAAGGACGTAAGATTTTAAAAATAGAGCGTGAAGGGTTAGAGTTATTGGCTCGCGAAGCTTATGCAGACGTCTCTTTTTACCTGCGCGCCGCTCATTTGCAAAAATTAGCCGACATCCTGAAAGATCCGGAGGCCAGTGACAACGATAAATTCGTTGCCCACACCATGTTGATGAACCAAGTGGTTTCGGCAGAAGGGGAACTACCGACCTGTCAGGATACCGGTACGGCCATTTGTATCGGTAAAAAGGGAGAAAACGTATGGACCGGGATCAATGATGCCGAAGCGATCAGCAAAGGGGTATTCGAAACTTACCGGGACCGCAATCTGCGTTATTCCCAGGTAGTGCCTTTTACCATGACAGAAGAAAAAAACACCGGGACCAATCTGCCGGCACAGATCGACCTTTATGCCACACAGGGCAATAAATACGAATTTTTGTTCATCACCAAGGGAGGGGGCTCTGCCAATAAGACTTTCCTTTACCAGCAGACAAAAGCTTTATTGAACGAAGAAACCCTGACTAAATTTATCCAGCAAAAAGTATTGGATCTGGGTACTTCGGCCTGTCCTCCCTACCATTTAGCGGTAGTCATCGGCGGCACTTCGGCCGAAGCTTGTCTGACCACAGTCAAGAAAGCCTCGGCAGGCTACTACGATCATCTCCCCACTTCGGGTAATGAAGGTGGCCGTGCTTTCCGGGATCTGGAATGGGAAGAAAAGATCTTGAAGATTTGCCGGGACAAAGGTATCGGAGCCCAGTTCGGAGGTAAATATTGGGTACACGATGTACGTGTGATCCGTCTTCCGCGTCATGCAGCTTCTTGTCCTGTCGGCATCGGAGTCAGCTGTAGTGCCGACCGGAATATCAAAGGTAAAATCACGGAAGAAGGGATTTTCCTCGAACAACTCGAGAAGAATCCGGCACGTTTTCTGCCGGCAGAAAGTCCTGCTTTAACTCCGGCGGTCAATATCGACCTCGATCAACCGATGGAAAACGTATTGAAAGAACTGAGCAAATATCCGGTGAAAACCCGTTTGAACCTATCAGGGACCCTGATCGTTGCCCGGGACATCGCCCATGCCCGGATCAAACAAATGATCGACGAAGGCAAACCGATGCCCGAATATTTCAAAAAACATCCGGTCTATTATGCCGGTCCTGCCAAAACTCCGAAAGGCATGGCATCAGGTAGTTTCGGACCGACGACAGCCGGGCGTATGGACCCTTATGTCGATCTGTTCCAGTCTTTAGGTGGTTCTATGATCATGGTAGCCAAAGGCAACCGTTCGATCGACGTCACTAATGCCTGCAAAAAGCATGGCGGATTCTATCTGGGATCGATCGGTGGACCGGCAGCCATTCTGGCTAAGAACAGCATAAAATCGGTCGAAGTGGTCGATTTCGAAGAACTCGGTATGGAAGCTGTCCGCAAAATCCGCGTAGAAAACTTCCCGGCCTTCATCATCGTCGATGACAAAGGCAACGATTTTTTCGCTGAGTGGGCTCATTGATAACAAGAGACTATCCAACGGTTTGTTGTAGTTAACCTCCTTTTGAGGGTCATTCTGCCGATTGGCGGAGCTTCGTTTCTGATCGATAACAGGGATCAGGAAATGAAGTTCCGCCAATCTTTCTTTTTTCAAAAGACAGCTCAAGTTTGAAAAGTCGCTTATCGATATTCCAGGGCATAGAAACCATCCATTTATTTTTCACACTTATTTCCGGTTTGTGAAATAAAGACAAAAATTTTTGCACACCTTGACGTCATTTGTGTAAATATCTCATTTATTGATAAATAAGCTATGTTGTTTCATTTTATTGTCGTTATTTTGTGGTCGCACACAAAACACGACAATAAATTAATAGCTATGCAAGCAACATTATCCTATGCCTGCGGAATATCAGATATTCCGTTGAAAGGAGAGACAATCGGTCAGAATCTGCGACAAATAGCAGCAAAATTTCCGGAACGGACTGCTTTGATTTCCGAGTATCAACAATACCGGGCCAATTACAGTGAATTTCTGGAACAAGTCGAACAGGTAGCCAAGGCCTTGATGGCCCACGGGATTCGCCGGGGCGACCGGGTAGGCATCTGGTCACCGAACCGCTACGAATGGGTATTGGTACAATATGCCACAGCCTTGATGGGGGCTATTATGGTAAACATCAATCCGGGATACAAACTTTCGGGTTTGCGTTATGCCCTGGAACAAAGCCGGATCGATCTTTTGATCGCTTCCTCCCACTTCCGGAAAACCGATTATATCAAAATGCTGGACGAGCTCCGTCCGGATTGTCTTTATCCCAAACAAACCGTCATCATCGACCGCGACTGGGCAACTTTTTTATCGAGCGCTTCTCAGGTGAGCGATGCCCGACTGGCCGAACGGGAAGCCTCCCTGCAATTCGACGATCCTGTCAATATCCAGTATACTTCGGGTACAACCGGTTATCCCAAAGGAGCGACTCTCTCCCATCACAATATCCTGAATAACGGATTTTTCATCGGGGAACGCTTGAAATACACGGAAAAAGATATCGTATGTCTGCCGGTTCCTTTTTACCATTGTTTCGGTATGGTATTGGGCAATATGGCTATCGTCACTCACGGGGCCTGTATCGTTATCCCCGGAGAATTTTTCGATCCGGAACAGGTGTTACAGACTGTCGAAAATGAAAGGTGTACCTCCTTATACGGTGTCCCGACCATGTTTATTGCAGAACTGGATCTGCCCGATTTCGCCAAATACAATTTAAAATCTCTCCGAACAGGTATCATGGCAGGTGCACCTTGTCCGATCGATACCATGCACAAGGTACAATCCCTGATGAATATGACAGAAATTTGTGTTTGTTACGGCATGACAGAGACCTCTCCGGTTTCTACCGAAAGCTGTACGGACGATCCGCTGGAACTGAGGGTAACGACGGTAGGTACCGTCCACCCCCACGTAGAGATTAAAATCATAGATCCGGAAAGCGGCGCAATCGTCCCCCGGGGTACAGCCGGGGAACTCTGCACCCGGGGATATTCGGTGATGTTAGGCTACTGGGATAATCCCGAAGACACCAAAGCCATCATCGACGAAACCCGCTGGCTTCATTCCGGTGATATCGCCGTCATGGATGAAAACGGCTATGTGAGTATAGTCGGACGTATCAAAGACCTGATCATCCGGGGTGGAGAAAATATCTCTCCCAAAGAGATCGAAGATTTTCTGATCGTCCACGAAGGGGTCTCCGACGTACAGGTCATCGGTGTATACAGTGAAAAATACGGAGAAGAAGTGATGGCCTGGATCTTCTCCGTCCCAAACGTTAAACTCTGTTCACGCTGTTCCTTTTCTATGTATCTCTGTATACCTGGAAAAGGAACGGCCCCTATCAGTACTTATCCGACTCACAGCAACCGTCAGAGGCAGCACACCGGCCACGGTATACCAACACTACCGAACAAAGCTCTGGCCAAAGCTTAAACTATCTTTACATTTCTACGTACAACAGACATTCGAACTGCTTTAGAAAACAAGATCTATGAAAGGTGTACTTCTCGCATTATCCACTGTTATCGTCTGGGCCATTCTAAATGTAGTCAACCGGTTTTGTGTTTTGCAATACGATGTCAATATTATGGTATTCACCTCTTTTATGATTTTCGCCACCGGTGTCACTTTAATGATCATCCGCAAACAGGTCATGCCCCAAAACTGGAAAAGCGGAGTAAAATACTCCTGGCTGTACACCATTATGCAGATCATCCGCAGTTTCACGATGATCTCTACCTTCCTTTATATCACTTCGACAGAGACCAGTCTTCTGTTCAACATAGAGATTATAATCACTTACATTCTGGCCTATGCCATTTTTCGAAGAATACCTTATAAAGGGGATTTCCTGGGCATTCTCATTATATTGCTCGGATTTATATTATTTATTTTTTCCCTTCCAGTACACATGCGTGTGATTGTCTCCATCCTGGTGTTGCTGTCGGCGACAGCCAGTTGCATCCGCTCGATCGTCGTGGAGGAAACCACCATCTGGAATCCGGATACCAGCGTCCGGCAAAAATGCGGTATTTCAGGATATACGATGTTTTACGGAGGCCTGTCCCTGATCGTCTTTTTCTTTGCCATAGCTCTCCTGAAATTTTTTCTCGGGGATCGGCTCCCTCCTTTTTTGAGTTTTCTAACGCTCCTCCCCGATCTGCCCGAAATGATCCATCCGGAAACAATTATCAGCGCCTGTCTGGCCGGTTTATTCATCAATGCATCCACTACTTACCTCTATTATGCAACTTTAAAATTTTCCACCTCAGAAACCTTTATGGCTGTACGTGCTTTTCAACCTGTGCTCACTTATTTACTGGAAGTGATCGCAGCCCTCTATTATGCCGCCATGCGTCCACAGCTGGATACCCAGGATTATATTTACGGAGGAATCATCATCTTAGGTTCCTTACTGATTCTGATCATTCCTTCCAAAGGCAGTTACACCCATCAATCCAAAGACTTTATTACCGATTAAGCTTATCCCTCACCGGTTTCTTTCCATACGACATCAATACCGGCATAAGGAATACCAGGGCGATGACAGAAAACAGTAAACCGCCGATCCAATGGTTAGGAGTAGCCGAATGAGGAATTTCCCTGCACATATCCCTGCCAGCCAAAGCCAGACGCTTCCGCCCCAAAGGAGAGAGCCTGCGAGTGCAAGTGCCACCCAAATTGATATTTTGTATCTCAGTTTCATCTTATCTGATTTTTTTTGATTTTATGCGGATTCCAGAGGTGAGGAAGTTGAGTTTCCATTTTCTTTTTCCCTGCTTCTCGCATATCCGACATTTTTTTTATGCGTCTTTCCGTCGGGTCGGTCGTTTTCGTTTCAGTGGCGTAAAAAGGTAGGGCTTAGGACAAACAAGGTTTTATGGCGAGAATACTACCTGCAATGAAATGGAAGTGTGGAGATTGTCGTCTAAACGGCTTGCCGCCCCGACCTTTTTTGTCCGTGGAAGCCCGGAACTACCTTTGCCGCTGACAACGAACAACCGATCCCGACATAATACACGGGCATAAGTGGAGGATGTGCAGACGGAGAAGCGGGGCGAAAACAAAAAACGTAGTCTTCGGGGACTGCATTTATCATAGAAACAGAATACACGGAAAACAAAAAGCCGCCCCAACGGACGGCTCTATGAAAATAATTTGGAGAAAAATCTTTTTTCTCACGATATACCCTTATCTTTGCAACAGGTTATTCGAGTTATGCAAAGCGTTGTATATCATTGCAGAAGATAGGTCGCCAAATCATTACCTACTGCATTTCATAACTCATTAGGCTATTGAATGCCAATTACTTGAACCTAAATGATAGTTTTCTCCAAAAAACAAAAAAGAAGGTTGCGAATGGGTTGCAAATTTTCATGATTTTTGTAATTTTTTTGCCGATTCCTTTGTTTATTCCTTCATTTTTTATATCTGTAAAACAACAACACAATCATAACAGCCAATACCCTGAAAAACGCTCTTCTCTTTACCCGTTCCCAGATCAACTCGTTTCCATATCCTCCGGCAAAACGATGAACCTACAAATCGTTGACAGCAAGAAGACGGAAGCCGTCAATCTGGTGGATAAGGTGTTTGCTTAGTAAAGCATTTTGAGAATCAGGCTATTTTTAAAAATATTAAAATTGAGATTCACTTTTATCATACAAAGATTTTGAGATTTATGTCATTTTACAAAGAAAACATTTTGAGATATATGCAGATTTCGTTATCTTTGTTCTATATTGATAACTGTGCAGATATATGATATTCAAAAGGAAAATATATAATGAGCTTCTGCAATGGAAGCGGACGGATGAAGGCAGGACTGCCGTATTGATACAGGGTGCGAGACGTGTCGGGAAATCCACCATTGCTGAAGAGTTTGCAACTAACGAATACGAAACTCATATACTGGTAGATTTTGCCGCATGTTCGACAGAAATCCGGGATTTGTTCAATGACGTGTCCGACCTTAACCGAATTTTCATGCGCCTGCAACTGGAATACGGTGTCGAGTTGAAGGAACGGAAGTCTGTCATCATCTTTGATGAAGTCCAGCTTGCACCCAAAGCGAGGCAGGCGATCAAGTATCTTGTGAAAGACGGAAGGTATGATTACATAGAGACCGGCTCGTTGATTTCAATTCGCAAGAATGTCAAGGACATCCTGATCCCAAGCGAGGAGGTCAAACTCCACATGTTTCCCATGGATTATGAGGAGTTCAGGTGGGCACTAGGAGATACGACCACCATCAGACTGCTCCAAGGCTGTTTTCACGACAAAACATCCTTGGGAGATGCTACGAACCGCAAACTGATGCGTGATTTCCGGTTGTATATGCTTGTCGGTGGCATGCCACAGGCCGTGGTAGTTTATCTTGAAACCAACAATCTGGAAAAAGTAGACAGTGTGAAGCGTTCCATAATAACCTTGTATGAGGATGACTTCAACAAAATCGACCCGACGGGAAACGCTTCCAAGATATTCCGCCAGATTCCGGCCCAGTTAACGGGCAATGCCAACAGGTATTTGGCATGGAGCGCAACGGATGGCACGCGTAATTCCGCACTGGCAGAGATACTTTCCGAAGTCAGGGAATCGATGGTGGTCAACATGGCTTACCATGCCAATGACCCGAGTGTGGGAATGGCATTGCACCAAGACCCCAACAAATACAAGATGTTTGCAGGCGATACGGGGCTGTTCGTCACTCTCGCATTCTGGGACAGCAAGTTTACCGACAACACAATATACCATAAGCTGCTTGCTGACAAGTTGAGCACAGACCTCGGGTATGTCTATGAGAATGTTGTCGCACAGATGCTGAAGGCTTCCGGGCACGAATTGTACTATTATACTTTTCCCACCGGCAGCGGCAAGCATAACTATGAGGTGGACTTTCTGATTGCGGATGGTGACAAGGTAAGCCCCGTCGAAGTCAAGTCATCCGGTTATAAGGCGCATACATCGCTGGATGCCTTTTGCGGCAAGTTCTCTTCCCGGATAAGGAACAAATATCTGGTTTACACGAAAGATATGCGCAAGGACGGCGATGTCTTGTATCTTCCCGTATATATGACAATGTTTCTATGATTATGGACGGTATGCTATCGAATATCTCCATCTTCTTTCGTTGTCATTCAATATCCTGTTTGATTGTATAAAGGTAGTGAAAAACAACCGGAAAAGCAAGCCGGCAAGCTATTTGTTTACAGATATTTGCCAGTGTCTTTTCAGATCGGAGAGCCGTCTTTGCCTTCCCTTTCGTTTGTCCTCGTTGATGCCTTCCACCATGATGACAAGATCACTCCAGGTCATGGGGTACGAGTGGGTTTCAGGATCATAAGCGGGGATTTTAAAAGTTCCTTCCTCAAGCAGTTTCTCGTACATCACCAGACCTCCCGTTTCTGCGTGCAGAAGCTTTATACGGTTTTTCAGCCTGTTGATAAAGATGTACACATCTCCATTCCGGACATCCCCGTTCATTTTTTCCCGGATCAGACCGCTCAAGCTGAACATGCCCTTACGCATATCGGTACTGCCGGGGCATAAAAAGTAACGCATGGAGTCGTTCAGGCAAAACATGTTCCACACAGTTTAGTGAGCAGGCTCAAAGCGGCTTTACAACCACCCGTGCCCTTAAATTTCATTTTAATCCCGTTGGGAAGCTCCAGGGATATTTCCGAGTTGTCAGTACATTTACCGGAAGTTTTCTCTGTCTTTTGCGGGCACAAGGCAGGTTTGGACTGGAACGTTGGTGCAGACACATTGTTGTTGTCTATGCTTATCGGAACAAAACCATCCATGCCAGCTGTGGGGACACTTCCGGATTTAAGCTCCTCGTCCGATATATTGAAACGTGAGCGCCAGTCGTAAAACTGGGAACGGTTATATCCTTCATTCGCACAAAAATCCTTTACCGTTAAGTTGCTTTGGCGTTGTCGAAGAAGAATATGGAAAAACTCCTCCCTTGTCATATATTTTGCCATAAATCCTTTTTGCACACAAAGATAAACGGGAAAGGATATTATGACAAGATGTATTTGCTCAACCGCTTACTTATCCTTTAAAAAAGCAAATTCTCACCACGGCAGACCTTGCAAGCTCGACCTGCAACAAAACTCAACAATATCTTTCTATTCTTCTTATCCCAACAGAAAGAAGAGCATACAACACTTCCTCCTTTCTTTATCCGGATACTGTCCTAACAGCTTTTGGAAACAGTCGTCAGTACACCGGTTTCTCAGAAAGCAAGGACGGGACGCACATTGTCACTGCCGTCGAATTTACTTGCCCAGATGCAGCGCACCATGCCTTGGAAGTTGTTCAAAATCCAGTACCATGTGTGGTACTTCGAGTGCTCCGAAGACGAACAAAACGAGACGAGGTTGTTGAATGTATCCTTGTCCCCAACGGCGATATTCTCCATCCATTTGTTCAAAGCGGCGGGAACATCTCCTTGGCTCTTCCAGAGGAATTCTCCAGCGATGTCTGGCGAGGTTTGCTGGGTAACGTCCGCCAAAGCCGGACAACCGCCCAGATTTTGCAGGATGTCCCACCATTGGCCGGAGGCTGGAAGATACCAGCCGGTCGTGGTCGCAGGAACCGGACAGGTCGTGTTATAATCATAGGCGGCCTTGAATGCGGGATAACTGTCGAAGTTGCCGCGATTGGTGCGGATATGCTCGCAATTTCCGTAACCGCTGATGTCGTTGTAGTTATCGGCTTTCGTCCTGCATGTTGTAAGCCCCTCATCCATACCGAAAAGGCCCCACGCTTGTCTTGTCGCGATATTCTTCACAGCCATGACAAGGCCATGGACATTACCTTCTCCGCCTAACTTCTCTTTTTCCTTTGCACCGATACGGCTCTTGTCCGTCTGGAAAACGATGCCGACGACTTTAGCCGCCTGCACCGTCGTTTCGTCCGCCTCTTTCGGAATCAGATACCCCGTCGTACCGTTATTTTTCGTGCAGTAGAAGTCTCCGATGCGGGCAATGCCCGATTCGGCATAGGTGACGTTCTTTATGGTTTCCGCCGCGCCGTCCACCTTGTATCTCTTGTATTCCCCTACGACAGGATGGGACGCGGACGTGGTGATGGTAAACTCCCTGTTCCCCCCGTCATAACATCCCTCGATAGTCGGCATGGACGAGTGCACCAAGTAGCGGTAAGTGCCGTCAGCCATGCGCAGCGGCTTGGCGGTGCCTGTGAACGTAGCTTCTGCCCCCACGGTGTAGTCGGGAACATTCGCGTCGATAAACTTGTAAACGGTCTTCGGCATCTCGATGACGGCCAACGCCATGCGGTGTTTCATGGCGAAAGAGAGGTGGATGGTGTTGCCCGTCCCTGTCGTTGAGCCTCCGGCTGTCATCAGGTCGGAGGCGGTGTAAGCGGCATGGGTGCTCTGGTCGTCCCCGGGTTGCCAGCCATCAATGAGCGGCTTGAAGAACTCGGCATCGGTCATGACCGCCCCCTCCGCAGGTGTGGCAGTCTTGCCCGCCATGTCCGCCTGATAAGGATAGTAGAGGTAGTAGCTCTCTCCATCCATTCCGGCGGCAAGCGTCGTACCGTCGGTTTTCCACATGATGCCGCCCGTGGCGGCATCCTTTTCGGCTGTCAGCTTCACGTTTGAATAAACCGGCTTTCCGCCGCGCACCATGTAGAATCCGCAGGCATCGCCTTCGGTGAACTCGGTGGTGTAGCCGTTCTCCACGGCACGGGTCTCGACACGGGTTTTCATATTCTCAACAGCCGATGTATATCCGCCATCGGTAACGGAGATTGTCAGTTGCTGCGCCTTGTCTTGCACGGCAGGGAACTCTTCTTGCGTGCAGGATACAAGCAGCAGGAGCAACGCAGCTTGCAAGAGGTGGTATATGTTTTGTATCTTCATATTCTTAAAGGACTAAATAGGCAAATAGTTCAGAAAGCAAGGACGGGACGGACAGCGTTACTCCATTTCTTATAGACAAAGTCGCAGCACACGTAATCAGAGGAGTACACGTTCCAGTTCCGTGCGCGGAACTGATTTAACTCCGATGACGACCAAAAACGGTCACCGGTGGTAAAATCATTCTTGCTGTCGGCTGCAATTTTATTCATCCAAGCATTCAAGGCAGCTGGAACATCGCCTTGACCTAGCCAACGGAAATCACCGGAATCCGACGAGGTTTGCTGACCTTTATCCGCCATAGCCGGACAACCGCCCAGATTCTGAAGGATGTCCCACCACTGACCGGAGGAAGGAATAAACCAGCCTGTGGTATTACGAGGTGGGCGGTATTCATTTATACTGTACATATCATTCCATTTCTCGACGGCTTCGAAGGCCGGATATGCCTCAATTCCACCGATACTATTTGCATGGTCAAGAATCTTGGTGTAATTGTGCAGACCGCTGATGTCAGAGTAGATTTCAGACTTGGACCAGCAGTCTTTCACGTCTTCCAAATTATTCTCTTCATGGCTCCATTGGATATCTGTTGCGGTGTTCTTTAAGGCCATTACAAGGCCATGCACATTCCCTTCGCCCAATTTGGACTTTTCGGCAGTGCCGATACGGCTCGGGTCCGTCTGGAAAACGATACCGATGACTCTTCTTTCTATTTCACTTTTTGTTTGGAGTACGGGAGCAGGCTTGGGGCTTGCTATCTTCATACTGCCGTCAGTATAGATTTTGCGCAGGCCGCCGTCGCTCCAAGTCCCGTCGGAATAGAAGTAGTCGCCGATTTTAAGTTCGTCAGCTGTGAAACTTTGCTTTACCTTTTTGGAGGTGACGTTCTCCTCGCCACATGCAACCCACGTGCCACCGGTCACCGCCTGCACGTCTATTCCGCTTGCTTTCACGGTGATGGTGTAGGCATACCGCTTGCCACCGAAAAACCCAAATTTGCCGGCAGCTTCTGTTTCGGGAGTGTAGGTAAAGTCATTGCTGCCT
>NZ_CFKYFN010000080.1:0-1542 GCF_985060555.1 Odoribacter sp.
AATAAATATGAGCGGCTCGGCTTTTTGGGGCATTCCACACTGTATAAGAACACGCCGGAAGTAAACGCCCGTTACAAGCGGATCGTCCCCGGAGAAATCAATTACAAAGACGTATTCAGCGGCAGAAGCAACTATAGCTTCGATGAAAACGGGATGGATGCGATTTACCGGTATCTGAACATTCCGTATTTCGACGAAGTGGTCTTCGCAGATCTGGAAAAATATGAACCGGGATTCGTTCTGGGTCATTTTCCCGCCTCGGAAAAGGATAAAAACAAATATCAAATATTCACATGGGAAGACGGCAGGTTATATAGAAACTACCTGCAAAAAGACAGAATTCACCGCGATGAATTTCTGTATATCCATTTTTTCTGCCGTCCCATGAAATACTCGGCCGACCGCTTGTCCCCCGACACGACATATTACATGTATCCCGATGTCATGACAGACAAACAGATCGGAGTAAGCGTGAAAAGCTTGAAAAAATACGGTTGCCGAAACAATATCGCCTTTCTTGCAGAGAGCCTATGGACAAATCGGCATAAGATAACATGGCAGCGAATCCGGAGCAATTTCCGCACCTTTTTGAATTATAAACGTCACAGCAACGAATAACAGCACGGAAGCGCACATCCATCAAATGAAGCGAATCCTATTTATCGCCACAGAGTCTGCACCGGGGATGATTCCATACACATCCTCTGTCATAAATGCATTATCGAAAAGCAATGAATTCGAGATATACGCAGTGGTTGTCAATTCCGGAAAACGATCTTACCGCAACTACCTGAAGGAAGTCGAGCATATCGAATACATAGAATATCCCCGCTCCAAACTTCTCAAGTTAATATACAAAATATATCCGGCAAGAATCATAGACACGATAAAAAGAACTGCGAAAACACACAAAATAGATGCAATTCATCTGCTGACAGGAGACTTCTGTCTATTTTTTTATATTCTATGCCAACACCCTAAAGAGCGGTTGTACTATACGGTTCATGACCTGAATCAACACGAATCGGACACAATGACTTTTCCGGGCAGACTCTTGCACAAATACGTCATATGGTGTACACGCACTTACCTGAAGATCATTCCGAATCTAACGACATCATCACGACATCAGTATATAGCTTTAAAAGAAAGTTACCCGAATAAGCGCGTTGTATTCAATCATTTTCCTTCCTTAGTAACCCAAATGATAAAAAATGGAAGGAAACAAATAGAGGAGCTGAAAAACACATCCGATTACATTCTGTTTTTCGGCACTGTAGATCACTACAAAGGTGTCGATCTGCTGATAGAGGCGTACGACCAAAAAGTCTTCCACGACAAGCACAAGCTGGTAATAGCAGGAAAAGGCAGACACTACGTAACCGACAATAAAAACATTATCAGACTGAACCGGTTCATCGAGGATGCCGAAGTCCGAGATCTATTCACCAAAGCCGCAATCGTAGTTTATCCGTATCGTTCGGCCACCATGTCGGGCGTGCTTTCCCTTGCGTTCTATTTCAGGAAGAAAGTCGTGATGTC
>NZ_CFKYFN010000081.1:0-27734 GCF_985060555.1 Odoribacter sp.
GCTTCGTTTCGGAAAGCGGCTGCAAAGGTAAGGACTTTTTCATTACTTCCAAACTTTTCAAAAGAAATTTTTGAAGTTTTTTTCAGAACCTGACCAGGGCAATATCCTGAAGAACTCTGCACAACATAAAAACCTGTAAACCAACACATCATACCCTCTCACCTCCTCCGTTTGTTCAATACATCGGTTCCTGATTGCGGCTGCAAAGATAGAAACATTAATATCCCATTTCCAAATTTTTTACACACTTTTTTTCAAAAAAATGAATAACCACTACACAATACATTCATTATCAAACTATTATATTTATCTTATTTTATTCCAAATTTCCATCGGTTCACGCTATTTATGGTTATTCATATTAATCGAATAGATTATATATATCGTATTTCGACCAGAATACCAACCTTCTTTCCATCAAGGCATAAAAAATCGTGCAAACCTACTATTTGCACGATTCCCTTCGAATCTTCAGATTCGTTTACTTCACCCCCTTCACCTCTTCGAATCCTTTACCGAACACTCCCATCACGGGAGCCATCGTCATAAACACATCCGGATCGATCTGCTTGGCAATGCGCAATACATCGGAAGCTTCGTGTTTACGGGCGACAATCAGGATAATTTTCTTATCTTGTCCGGTGTACCAACCTTTAGCATCGATCAGAGTCACACCCCGATGTACCTGATTCGTCAGCTCACGGGCCACTTCATCATATTTATCAGTAAAGATAAAAAGCTGGGCCGACTGTGTTTTTCCGGTCAATACATAATCCACGGTAAAAGAAACGATTCCCATCATGACATAACCGTATATCAATCCACCGAAGGCTTCCCGATCGACATGGTCGTATATCAGCAAAGTCATCGCAATGACACAGAAATCACATACCATCAATACCCGCCCCGGACTGACATTGTGGTATTTGGTCACCAACATCGCAATGATATCCGTACCTCCGGTACTTCCACCAACAGAGAGCGATACGCCGATACCGATACCGGTCAGCATTGCAGCGATAATGGTACTCATAAATTTCTCGTCGGGTAAAATACCGTCCACAGGCATCAAGGGCTGCATAATACCCAGGAACACACTCCCGACAATGATAGCGAAAATGGTTTTGATACCGAATTTCGGTCCCAATACCTTCATCGCAATAATCAGCAACAGGATATTCACCAAAAAATAACCGATACCTACCGGAATTTTGAACAAATAGAATAATACAGTAGCAATACCTGTAGCTCCACCACCGACAATCTTATGAGGCACCAGGAAACCTGTTGCGGCAAAAGCATAAATCAACATACCGAATGAGATGATCAGGTATGGTTTCATCTCATTCCAAATGCTTTTATTCTTCATTTATTTATTCATTTTTTGCCAGGTATCTTTGAGCGATACGGTACGATTGATTACTAATTGTCCATCCGTTGAATCGGGATCTACACAAAAATATCCCAACCGCTGGAACTGAAAACGATCTCCAGGTTTAGCCCGTCTCATCGAGGATTCCAACTTACATCCTTTAAGTACTCTCAGTGAATCTTCATTGATAAACTCCTTAAAATCGACCTCCTTGTGTCCTGCCGGATCTTCATCCTTAAACAAACGATCGTAAAGACGGACTTCAGCTTCGATAGCATCCGTTGCTGCCACCCAGTGCAAAGTACCCTTTACCTTCCGGTTACTGGCCTCCGTTCCACTACCACTTCGGGATTCCGGATCATAAGTACAATGGATCAAAGTGATATTTCCACCGGCATCTTTATCGACCCCTGTACATTTAATAATATAAGCACCTTTCAGGCGTACTTCCTGTCCCGGAGTAAGGCGGAAAAATTTCTTCGGCGCATCTTCCATAAAATCGTCTCGTTCGATGAAAAGTTCCCTGGCAAAAGCCACCTTACGCACTCCGGCATTCACATCTTCCGGATTATTCTCGATTTCCATATATTCCGTCTCTCCCTCAGGATAATTATCGATGACCACTTTCACCGGATCGAGCACTGCCATCACCCGAGGAGCCGTCTTATTCAAATGTTCACGGACACAATATTCCAGCAACGCCATATCCACGACGATTTCCCGCCGGGCCACTCCCACCTTTTCAGCAAACATCCGAATAGATTCGGGGGTATAACCACGCCGGCGCAATCCGCAAATAGTCGGCATTCGGGGATCGTCCCAACCGGAAACATACTTTTTCTGTACCAATTCCAACAAACGCCGTTTACTCATCACTGTATAATTCAGGTTGCGACGGGCGAATTCAATTTGCCGTGGCCGGTACTCGGTCGTTGTCAACTGATCCAGAAACCAATTGTAAAGCGGCCGATGAATCTCAAATTCCAACGTACAGATCGAATGAGTGATTCCTTCGAGATAGTCACTTTGTCCATGAGTAAAGTCGTACATCGGATAGATGCACCACCGATCACCGGTCCGATGATGGCTACAGTAGATAATCCGGTACATGATCGGGTCACGCATCAACATATTGGCAGCAGCCATATCGATCTTAGCCCTCAACACCCGGCTACCTTCCGGGAACTCTCCATTTTTCATCCGCCGGAATAAATCCAGATTTTCTTCTACCGAACGATCCCGGTAAGGGCTATTCACTCCCGGTTCGGTAATTGTTTTTCTCCCGGCACTGATTTCTTCTGCTGTCTGATCGTCAACATAAGCCTTCCCCTCCAGGATCATCTGTTCGGCCCAATCATACAGCTGCTGGAAATAATCGGAAGCATACCTGACCGGTCCGTCCCATTGAAATCCCAGCCATTTTATATCCTCCTGAATTGCATCTGTAAATTCCACATCCTCTTTAGAAGGATTGGTATCATCGAAACGCAAATTACACGCTCCATTATATTTTGCAGCCAACCCGAAATTGAGACATATTGAAGTAGCATGTCCGATATGTAAATATCCATTCGGCTCCGGCGGGAAACGGGTATGTACTTTTCCCCCGTTTTTACCGGCAGCAATTTCCTCTTCAATAATCTGTTCAATAAAATTCAAGGTCTTACCTTCTTCTGGTTCTACAATCATTTGATTTTTATCCATAGTATTAAAACTTTCCCGGAAAAAACATTTTTCCAAGGGACAAAAGTAAGTAATTTATGAGAGTTTTAAAAGTTTACGTATATTTGCAGCGATGAAAAAATTTATCTGCATAATACTATTCGCATCATTGCATTTGTTTTGTCGTGCACAAAACGTATTCGATACAGAAATCCCTCCGGATATGGAGGGTAGCAACTCTTCATTATCTTCCGATTCTATACCGGAATCCAATGTGCCTCATTTCCGTCATACCTGGCAATGGGAAAGGAACGGAGTATATAAAAGAGAGATTGCTCTGGATACGCTGATGGACGGTATTCAGAATTTCAATACCATTTTTAAAAAGAATATTTCGAACACTTATCTGGGTAATTTTCCCTCTCCTTATCTTTCCAATATTTTTATTACGCGCGAAACGGTTCAGGATTTTTACCCTCTGACTCAAATCCGGGCTTTCCTTTTTAAGCCCGAAGACGCTTTACTTTTCAATACGACAACCCCTTTCACCCGATTGAAATATTTTACGGGAGGAGGAAAAGGGAAAGCCGAAAACCTGCTGGACGTATGGCATGTACAAAATATCCGCCCCTGGTGGAATGCCGGTATTCGTTACCAGCTGATTTCCAGCGACGGTCGTTATATGAACCAAAAAGCCAAAGCGTATCATTTTTCTTTGTTCTCGTCCTATGAGAAAGAACGAATCGCCCTCTCTTTTTTCTTAAACCAGAATAATGGGCATTTTGCAGAAAACGGTGGTGTCAAGGACATCTCTTTTATCATCGACTCCACCAATCAAAAAGCTGAAAATATACCGGTAAACCTGAGCAGCAACGATATTTCCAACAATTACCGGAACACCAATTTTCAATTACAGGGCCAGTACAATATCGGTAATCCCAAAGAAGTAACTACTCCCACGGATACTTTTACCACTTATCCGGCTAAAGCCATCATCAACATCCGGGCCGAAGGAAACGAACGCAGATACAAAGAAGGCAACATTGCTTTCGACTTCTTTCCGCATACCTATATAGACAGTACTTCTACGACGGATCTGATCACGAACCAGGTGTACGATATCTCCACTAAATTTGTCATGAACGAACATCCGAAGTACAAATATTTGCCGGGTATATATGCCGGTCTGGATTTTAAACACGAAAACTACCGGCAGCGGACAGCTTTCGATTCGATTTCCCATACCGAGAGTTTCGGCCATACCCGCTATTCAGGGACTTACATTACAGCCGGAATTTTCAATGTAGACACGAATGTATCGTTCACTTACGATATTGCCGGAAAGCTATGTGTATTGGGGCACTATGCCGGGAATTTCAAATTCGACGGCTACGTACAGCAAGCTTTGCGTAAAGACAGAAGTTCATACATCCGGGCCAATGCGACGATCGAATTACAAAGTGTAAATCCGTTCTTCGATCGCTATGTCGGAAATCACGATATCTGGGAAAATGATTTTAAAGCCATCAAAACCATCAAAGCCGACGGACGCTATGTGAATAACCGTTTGCGAACCGAATTAGGAGTCGGTATCGCCAATATTTTCAGTTACGTCTATTTCGATACGGCAGCGATGCCCCAACAGACCAGTAAGACCTTGATGGTATTGACCGCCTGGGGAAAGCAAAATTTCAGATTAGGCAATTTCTACTTCGACCAGACCGTATATTTTCAAAAAAGTACCCAGGAAGATATCCTTTCCCTACCGGCCATTTCTGTATATTCCCATAACTATTTTCAGCATGCCTTATTTAAAAATGCCTTGTTTTTACAGACAGGAATCGACGTCTTTTACAACACAAAATTTTACGCCGACAATTACATGCCTTCTATTATGCAGTTTTATAACCAGCGGGAAAGAAAAACCGGTAATTATCCGAAGCTCGATGTCTTCCTTAACCTAAGGATCAAACGGGCCGATATCTTTGTCAAATACGAACACATCAACTATCTGCTAAAAAATCACGGAGACTTTTTCAGTGCCGCCGATTATCCGATCAACCCGGGTATGCTCAAATTCGGTATTAAGTGGGACTTTTTCGATTAAGAAACATTTACTATCTTTGTTGAATGACAATCTCTAAAATTGCCGTTTATATTACCCTTTTTCTTTGCTTTGCATGTGAGTCAGGTAAAGAGGTTACTCCGGAAATCATATTACCGGAACCTTCATCGCTGGAAAAAATTCTGACGCGGGGGAGTCTGGAGATTTCCACTTTTTATAATACGACCGACTATTACGTATACCGTGGTATTACGCGGGGATTTCATTACGATCTGGCCCGGGATTTTGCCGGTTACCTGGGAGTCAATCTCCGAATTGTCGAAGTTAACAACGATATAGATACGGCTATCGGCCGGCTACAGAGCGGCAAATACGACCTCTTAGCCGTCAGTCTGACCCAAACCCCGGAAAGGAATGAACAGCTCCGTTTCAGTAAACCTCTTTTCCAAACCCGGGAAGTACTCGTGCAGAACAAAAATAGCCAACCCATCAAAGATATGGCTCAATTAGACGGGAAAGAGATTTATATTCCCAAAAGTGCCACCTCGTATAAAAAGGTTCTGCAACAAATACAGGATTCTCTGAATATACACATTTATATCACCGAGATCGAGCATTATTCCTATGAAGATCTCTTGCACCTGGTAGAGACCGGCGAAATCAATTATACCGTTATCGACGAAAACATCGCCCAAGCCTCCAGTTATTCTATGAAGAACCTGGATATAGCTCTCAAGTTAAAAGAAGATATTTCCGTATCGTGGGCGACCCATTCGGATGCCAGTTTATTGAGCTCGGAAATCAACAACTGGCTGGAAGAAATCCGGAAAAACGGAAAACTCAACTACCTCTATAAACGTTATTTCGGCAAACATCCGGCAGTTCCTCACAACACGACCAAATACACACTCATCAAGAAAGGCGATATTTCACCGTTCGACAAGTTATTCCGCAAGGAGAGTAAAAAGCTCGGCTGGGACTGGCGTTTGCTGGCAGCTTTGGTCTATACCGAATCTCAATTCGATCCTTATGCCGAATCGGAAGTCGGAGCCTACGGTTTAATGCAGATTATTCCTGAAACAGCCGATCATTTTAACGTCGGAAATTATTTCGAGCCCGACAGTAATGTCTATGTCGGAACCGAATATTTACATTACCTGGACCGTTACTTTTCAAGCCAGCCGATCGATTCTTCCGAACGGCTCAAATTCGTTCTGGCCGCCTATAATGCAGGTCCCGGACACGTACTGGACGCCATCCGCCTAGCCAATAAATATGGGAAAGACGCCACTTTATGGGATAATAACGTCGATTACTATCTGCTTCACAAAAACGAACCGGAATATTACCGGGATCCCCTGTCTAAAAACGGCTATTGTAACGGCCGTCAAACGTACAAATACGTACGACAAGTGCTCGATACCTATAATAACTATAAGAATATCAAGCAATAGTATAAAAATACTAAAAAACGTATTTACGAATATTGGTTTGATCGTTTTTTTTCCATACCTTCGCAGTAGTGTATTATATCGTTCATTAAAAGTTTAAGCTCATGCCTTACAGAAGATTACCTAATACAGATGCAGCGAGAATAAGGGCATTAAAAGCAGCTTTGAAGAAAGGCCAGTATCTCGAGATCGATACGATAGCCTATCCTTTTGCTTTGAAACAAAAAATAGAATTCTTTTTACCTAAATTTGAAGTTGCTATCACCAACTCTAAGTTAGCGAAAGAGAAACAGTTCGATAATAGTCAAAAATTCTCTGAATATACCAAAAAAGCCCGGCTTTATATCTCTCATTTTATTCAGGTATTGAATTTTTGTATTGCCCGTGGAGAGCTGAAACCCTCAGCCCGTACATTTTATGGTTTGGACGAAAACAGTTCGAAAGTTCCTTCTCTTTTGACCGAACAGGATTTGCTGCAATGGGGGGAAAAAATAATTGCCGGCGAGCAGAACCGGATCAGTAACGGTGGTGGTAATCCGATCTACTGTCCTTCGATTGCCCTGGTAAAAGTCAATTATGAAAATTTCAAAGAAAACTATACCCGTCAAAAACAGTTCCAGAATAACTCAGCCCGGGAAAGCGGGAATGTCGCTCAATACCGGAATGATGCCGATGCCTTGATCCTGGAAGTATGGAACGAAGTGGAACGTTATTTCGAAGGGGTAAAAGACGAAGAAGAAAAGCGCTATATGTGCGAGGAGTACGGTCTCGTTTACGTATTCCGACGCGGCGAAAAAGAACGGATCAGAAGACGAAAAGAAGCTGAAAGCATTACCTTGAAGCTTTTCTGACTCCAAGACCGACTGCTAAGAGGAACAACAGCTTCCTCTTTTCTTTTTCACCGGCTTACGGGCACAGCTGTCTTTCAAAGGACAAGTGTCACAAGTACTGCATGATTCGTCCTTTTTCAAAGCCTTCAGTTTCCTGTAGCAGAATCGTATCGCCCCCACTAAAGCAACAACGATAATCAGATATACAATACCGTTTTGTATCAAAGCATTCTTTTTTCTAAAATAAACTTCCTATCTGATATACGCCGAACGACACCAACCAAGCCAGCCCGGTAGTATAAAAAATAGTAAACAATGCCCATTTCCACCCCGCCTCTTTACGAATAGCAGCGATCACAGCCATACAAGGGAAATAAATCAGGATAAACAGCATAAATCCATAAGCCACTAAAGGCGTAAATACCTTCTGTCCGTTACTATATTGTTGCTGTTGCAGGCTCTCGATCAGGCTTTGGGAATTTTCCTCGGCATCCGGGACATGGTACAAAATTCCCATAGAACTCACTACAATCTCTTTGGCAGCCAATCCGGTCACAATACTCACGCCCATCTTCCAGTCGAATCCCAAAGGCCGAATTACCGGTTCGATGGCTTTCCCGATTTGTCCGATATATGAATTCTCCAAATGTTCCGTCTCATCGGCCATAGTCGTCCGGTTTAAAGGGAAATACCCCAGTGCCCAAATCAGAATAGAAGCAAATAAGATTATCGTACCCATTTTCTTTAAATATTGTCCGGCTTTTCCCCACATATGGATCGTGGTATTTCGCATCGTAGGCATCCGGTAAGGAGGCAATTCCATGACAAAAGGATCCGAAGATTTGGCGAACAGGGTCTTCTTCAACAAAAAAGAAGTTCCGATAGCCAGTAATATGCCGATCAGATATACAGACAATAGGATCAAGCCCTGATTCACCGGAAAGAAGGCAGATACCAACAGTATATATACCGGTAAACGGGCACTACAAGACATAAAAGGAGTAATCAGCATCGTCATAATCCGGTCCCTCCGGCTTTCCAAAGTGCGGGTAGCCATAATGGCCGGTACATTACATCCGAAACCGATCAACAAGGGAATAAAGGATTTTCCGTGAAGTCCTATCTTATGCATCATCCGGTCCATAATAAAGGCAGCCCTTGCCATATAGCCTGTATCCTCCATCAAAGAAATGAAAAAGAAAAGAATCAGAATATTGGGTAAGAAAACGATCACTCCCCCCACTCCGGCAATAACTCCATTCACCAACAAATCGTTCAAAGGCCCTTCAGGCATAATTCCGGCCACCCAACTTCCGAGGGCTTCTACTCCCGCCTCGATCCAGTCCATCGGATAACTTCCCAGCGAAAAGGTCGCCTGAAACATCAGCCACATAAAGAAAATCAGGAAAGGGAAGCCCAGCCATTGATGAGTCAGTAAGGCATCGATAGCAGTCGTCAGCTGACGTTTATCCTTTTCTCCCGACCGGAAGGTCTCTTGTAAAGCTCCCCGGATAAACCCATATTTCAGGTTCGTGATGATCGTCCGGGTATCTTCCTTATATTCTTTTTCCAGGCGCTGGATTTCTTTTTGTGCTACTTCGAGCATACAAGCATAATTGGGAACCGTTACCAGCTGTTCTTTCATAATCCGATCATCCTCGAGTAATTTGATAGCTACATACCGGGGAGCATATTCATCGGTAATATTTTTATTCGGGGCGATCTCCACTTTAATCCGGGCAATCGCCTCTTCGATTTCTGTCCCATAATTGATATGTACATGCCGGGACTCTTTGGCCTGGTCTTCGAACACTTCGATAATTTTATCCAACACGGCTTCGATTCCGATCCCTTTTGAAGCTGTCGTCGGCACAATCGGGATACCCAGTAGTTGTCCCAAATAGCCATAATCCAGGTGAGAACCTTCGTTGGTCAGTTCATCGAACATATTCAATGCCATCACCACCCGGATATTCATATCGATGAGCTGAGTAGTCAGGAACAGGTTCCGTTCCAGACAAGAAGCATCCACGACATTCAGCACTAAATCCGGATGATGCTTCGTAATAAATTCACGCACATAAATTTCTTCCGGAGTATATTCGGTAATAGAATAAGTCCCGGGCAAATCGATCAGATTGATCGTATAACCTTTATGGTGGCAAGTTCCTTGCTTGGCATCCACCGTCACTCCGCTATAATTCCCCACTCTTTCGCGCAATCCGGTAGCCCGGTTAAAGAAAGAAGTCTTCCCACAATTCGGATTCCCAACCAAAGCGATATTGATCGTCCGGGATTTCTCGGAAATTTCCCGGGCAATCTCGTCTTCTGTAAACGTACCGTTATATCCTTCCTGATCTATCGAGGAAGTACAGACGACTTCAATCAAACGAGCCTCACTCCGTCTCAGAGAAATATGGCCATCCATCAATTTATATTCGATCGGATCGTGTAAAGGAGCATTTTTTATCACCGTCACTTTTTCTCCTTTTACGAATCCCATCTCCACGATCCGGTTTCGAAAACTCCCATGTCCATGCACCTTTACGATGACACATTCTTCTCCAGTCGGTATATCAGCAAGCTTCAAATAATTATTTTCCATACCACTCCAAATTATGTGGCAAAGATAATCAATCTGCTAATAAATCGACATACCTACAAATAGGTATTAAAATTCCGGAGCATATAAATACCCCGGAATAATCCCCATTTTCATTCCACTTCAATTCTCCCTCATATTGCAGGTTTTTCCCATTCTGATAAGCCAAAGATCCTTTCTTCAGCTCTTCTGTGTCATCAAAAGAAGTATCTTCCGGCGACAGAAAATCATCCGATTCATTTATCGTCTTTGTAATCCCGAAACGTCCCCGGATTTTTAAAGAAGTCAAAGGATTATATTCAGCACTAAAATTATTGGTTACTCCAAAAGAACGGTCAAGTGCCCGGCTATTCAGGTTGGCATTCCAAAGCGGATTCGGCGATTCAATCAGCTCCTCTTTATATTCCAGCCATTTTTCCACCCTTCCATCCGGCTTCTTTTCATAATAAGGATTTGCTTTCGCATATTCTGAAAAAGCAACCACCGGATCTCCGGAACTGGTATGATTAATAGTCAACTTATTACTGAATTGAAACTTATTTTTCCGGTACAGTAAATCCAGATTCCCGCTGAAAACTTTCGTTTAAATCAGTCGAAAGTTTATAAAGTCCATAAAGTTTATAAAGTCCCTGGGTTCTGCGGGTACTTTGGTAATTGACAATTGTCATTTGACAATTGATAATGTATCTCCAAACCTATAGTTTCTTTTTTTATTCTTCTGATAATCAATAATTATCTTCTTTATTCTTTCTCTCTTTTTTCTTTTCTTTTTTATTTTTTCATGGAAGCGGAACTTCCAATAATTGTCAATTCTCAATTGCCATCTGTCCATTTTTCTTTTAGCGGATTCCCACCAAAAGAAACGAACGTTATTTATTTTTTCTAAACAGTTTTCCCAATACCTGCACTAAGCCATCCATGCCCTCGATGTGGTTGATCATCGAGATACTTCTAAAAGCACTCATATCCTCATCCATACCTAATTGAACCGGGTAAACCAATATACAATTGATCGAATTAAAATATTTATTGATATAATTCGGGACATATTCCATATGCCGGGAGTAAGAAGGACAATTCGGCCGACTCATCACCAATATCAGGGCATCGTTATCCTGTGTAGCAGTAGCCACTTCCTTAAAATTACTCCAATCTGTAAACTCTTTAAATTCAGCTAAAATCAGGTGTTTGGATTGTACCAAATGCAAAATATCCAGCACGGCCGGTGTACCGTAAAAAACAATTTTCGTTCCGACATTTTTGGCCAGGTTCCAAATACTGATCAACCAATACGGAAAACCGACCTCTTTCTCTGCATTTTCAGGAATAACGACGATATAACGTTTCACCGTCGACATCGGCTGCATAGGACGATAAGCCAAGGTAGTCGTAGCACATTTACTGAGCACCTCTTGTGTCAGTTTCCCCAGGAAAGTATCGGAAATATCCTTTTGGGTACGCAGGCCGATAACAATATCCGTGATCTTATGTTCTTTGGCCACATTTCTAATTCCGTTGACAATATTCAAGTCATAACGTAAAACGGTATCCACCCGGTGATCCATTCCGGCTCCAGTCTTAACAGCTTTCTCAAGCAGACGTTCTGAAATTTTTTCCGCTGCCGGATCGGTATTGTCCGACTTCACAATACTCACAGCAACCAGTTGTGCCTTATTACGCCGGGACTTTATAGCGGTTCCCAAGGTGATCAGCTCATCGACTGTCTCAGAATTACTCAAGGGAATCAATATCCTCTCCTCCTCGTCATCACTATCACCGATCCGGTCACCGCTCATTTCCGCCAAGGCTATATTCTGAGCAGAACGTTGGGTAATAAAAGAAGCGATCGTACAAGTAATCAGAATCATAACGATAGTTCCGTTCAGGACGTCTTCATTCAACAATCGAATCGGCTGCCCATCCGGTCCGGTACCCAAAATCACCTCATACCCGATCAATACGGCAGCCAGCGTAGCCGCAGCCTGGGCATTACTCAATCCGAAAATCAGACGTCCCTCATCGCGGGTCAGTTTAAAATTTTTCTCCGTTATCCAAGCTGCCATAAACTTGGATAGAGTGGCTATGACCGTCATCACGACAGCAACCCAAAGCGCAGTCCATCCGGCGGCAAAAGTGCGTACATCGACCAGCATTCCCACTCCGATCAGAAAGAAAGGAATAAAAATAGCATTCCCTACAAAATCGATCCGGTTCATCAAAGCTGAAGTATTCGGGATCAACCGGTTCAAAGCCAAACCGGCCAAAAATGCCCCGATAATAGCCTCCAACCCCGCTGCTTCCGCCAGAAAAGAGGCAAAAAATACCAAAGCCAACACAAAGATATATTGTCCTACGGAATCTTCATAACGCTTGAAAAACCAACGCCCCAGCATGGGAAATAAGATCACGACAATACTGATAAAAACCAGACTTGAAACCCCCAGTTTAATCCAAAACTGTTGATTTATTTCTCCGGTAGACATACCGACAATCACCGCCAGTACCAACAAAGCAAGAATACAAGTAATCACCGTTCCCCCGATAGCGATACTAACCGCCCGATTCTTGGTAATACCGTATTTACTGACAATAGGGTAAGTAATAAGCGTGTGGGAAGCATACATACTGGCCAACAAAATCGAAGTCGGCCAGGAAAAATCGAGCCAATATACACCGGTCAAAGTGCCTACGATCATGGGAATCAGAAAAGTATAAAGTCCGAAAGTCAGGGTTTTTCCATAATTCTTTTTCAGGTCGGCCATATCGATCTCTAAACCGGCGATGAACATGATATACAATAACCCCACGGTTCCAAAAAGCTCTATACTACTGTCTCTTTCCATAATGCCCACACCATTGGGGCCGATCACAGCACCTGCAATAATCAGACCGATCAAATCAGGAATCCTTAAACGCTGTAATAGAACAGGCGTCAGTAGAATAATAAACAGTATCAGAGAAAAAATCAACACCGGATTTTTCAGCGGCAAACTAAACACTTGTAAGAGCATAGGCAACGGTTTTATCAGCATGACAAATTTAATAAAAATGCAGTAATAAAAATCCCTTTCCTCCGCTTTGTTCTTGCGGTCTATAGTAGTTTTTTTTCGAAACTTTTAATAATTAGTAATACAGAAAGTTTATAATTTAGCGTTATTGTATCAATTTTCATTAAAATATTCACTTGAAATTTTTATGATTATGTGTGCTAAATTCTTTTACATCCTGATCGTACTGATGGCGGGACTATTTCCCTTCAAAATGCAAGCCTCAGAAACCAAACAAACTTTCATTCTTTACACTCCTTACACTAAAATCTCTGTTCCACCCGGAGAATCTATCAGTTACAGTATCGATGTCATCAACAATAGTGACGAAGTTAAAAATGCCACCCTTGCCTTAGCCGGTCTACCGAAGAGCTGGAGCTATGAAATGAAAGCCGGTGGCTGGACACTGGATGAGATCGCTGTACTCCCCGGTGAAAAAAAGAATTTTACCTTGAAAGTAGATGTACCTCTAAAAGTAAATAAAGGCACTTACCATTTCACGATCGGTGCAGACGGACTTGCCCGCCTGCCTCTTGCCATAACGGTCTCGAAACAAGGGACCTACCGGACAGAGTTTACTACTACTCAACCGAATATGCAAGGAAATTCAAAATCGACGTTCACTTTCAACGCCACATTGAAAAACCAAACTGCAGAACAACAATTATATGCTCTCATGGCAGAAGCCCCCAGAGGCTGGAATGTCATTTTCAAAGCCAACTATAAACAAGCCACTTCGGCACAGGTTGCCCCGAATGCCAGCGAAAATATTTCGGTCGACATCACAGCTCCTTCGAATGTCAAGGCCGGTACATACAAAATACCTGTCATCGCTACTACCGGCTCCACTTCTGCCCAACTCGAGTTTGAAGTGGTTATCACCGGATCGTACCGTATTGAATTAACCACCCCCCAAGGTCTCTTGAGTAAAGATATCACTGCAGGTGACACCCGGAAACTCGAACTAGTCGTCCTCAACACCGGTTCTGCCGAATTAAAGGACATCCAGTTGTCCGCTAACAAACCGATCGATTGGGAGGTCAGTTTCGAACCGTCCAAACTGGATCGTCTGGCTCCCGGAGATAAAGCGAATGTTACAGCTGTCCTCAAAGCTTCCCGTCAAGCTCTCCCCGGAGATTATGTGACTAAAATCACTGCTCGTGCACCGGAAGCCGATACAACCACCGATTTCAGAATATCTGTCAAAACCCCTATGATCACCGGCTGGATTGGTGTCGTTGTCATCCTGGCTGCTTTAGGTGCCGTTTACTATCTGTTTCGCAAATACGGAAGGAGGTAGGCTATGTGTGAAAGCATTATCGAATTGGTTCAGTTAACAAAGCGATACGGTCATTTCACAGCAGTCGACCGATTGGACCTAAAAATTCACAAAGGTGAAATCTTCGGGCTTTTAGGACCGAACGGAGCCGGTAAATCGACAACGATCCTGATGATGCTGGGCTTGACCGATCCGACTTCCGGCACTGTGCATGTTTGTGGTACCAACTCTACGACTTATCCGGTCGAGGTCAGAAAAAAGGTAGGCTATCTACCCGAAGATGTCGGTTTCTACGACGACATGACAGGGCCTGAAAACTTATTATATACCGCCCGGCTGAATAATATCCCGGAACAAGAAGCCCGGCAGCATGCAGCCCAGCTCCTCGAACGGGTAGGGCTTGACAGGGAAATCGATAAAAAGACCGGTAAATATTCCCGGGGAATGCGCCAGCGTCTGGGCTTGGCAGATGTACTCATCAAAAATCCGGAAGTGATTATTTTGGATGAACCCACCTCGGGGATCGATCCGGCAGGCGTACAGGAATTCATCAGTCTGATCCGGCAATTACGGGACGAAAGAGGACTGACCGTACTGTTCTCTTCCCATCACCTGGACCAGGTACAACAAATCTGTGACCGGGTGGGTTTATTCTCTCAAGGCCGGCTACTGGCTGATCTCTCACTCAACGATCTGCAACAGGAAGAACATGGATTAGAATACATTTATAACCAATATTTCGGAGGAGGACAAGGTCATGAATAAATATCACAGTCCCTTTTGGACAATTGTCCGCAAAGAAGTCTCCGATCACGTCAGAAGCTGGAGATTCCTTATCCTGATAGGTATTATCGCACTAACGTGTATGGGATCGCTCTATACCGCCCTAACCAACATCGGAGCAGCGATAAAACCCAATGATCCGGACGGTTCGTTTCTTTTTCTCAAGCTGTTCACGGTCAGCGACGGAACTTTACCTTCTTTCACGGTTTTCGTCAGTTTTCTCGGTCCGCTGTTAGGAATCGCTTTAGGCTTCGACGCCATCAATTCGGAGCAGAATAAAGGAACCTTAAGCCGTATTTTATCGCAGCCCATTCACCGGGATTATTTGATCAATGCCAAATTTGTAGGTGCTTTGATCGTCATCGGAGTCATGCTTTTCGTTCTGGGATTTCTGGTGATGGGCTTCGGGCTGATCAGCATAGGTATTCCTCCAACTGCAGAAGAATTTTTACGGGTCATCGTTTTTATCCTGATCAGTATCTGTTATGTGGCTTTCTGGCTGAATCTTTCGATCTTCTTTTCGATCAAATTCCGTCAGGCTGCAACTTCCGCCCTGGCTTGTGTCGCCATCTGGTTGTTCTTCAGTATTTTCTATAATATGATTATCAACCTGATCGGTAAAGCCATCAGTCCATCGGAAATGGCTACCACCTATCAAATGATCGGTTATCAACGGTTTATGCTCAATTTATTGCGCTTTGCTCCCAGTATGCTTTTCAACGAAGCCACAACCACTTTGTTGATGCCTTCTGTCCGTAGTCTGGGACCGTTGACGATGGAACAGGTACATGGGGCAATCCCTAGTCCTTTGCCTCTAGGCCAAAGCCTGCTGATCGTATGGCCTCAACTTACAGGCCTCATCGCAGCAACGGTCATTTGTTTCGCTTTGTCTTACGGTTCTTTTATGCGGAAAGAAATCCGGTCCAGATAAAAAAAGAGCCTTACGGCTCTTTTTTAATCTTCATATCTGATAATCGTCTGCTCACGGTCGGGACCTACCGAGACAATCTTCACCGGTACTCCCAGCTCCTCTTCTAAAAAGCTGACATAAGCATTGAATTCTTCCGGAAATTCATCTTCCGAAGTCATTTGGGTCATATCTGTTTTCCATCCCGGTATTTCCACGTATACAGGTTCGACTCCGTCACAAATATCGAACGGAAATTCATCGGTCTCCTCTCCATTTATTTTATAAGCGACACAAGCTTTAATCGTATCGAAGCTGTCCAATACATCACTCTTCATCATGATCAACTGACTAACCCCATTGATCATCACAGCATATTTCAAAGCCACGAGATCGATCCAGCCACAACGGCGTTTCCGGCCGGTAACAGCTCCGAATTCGTGTCCCAAAGCACATAACTTCTCTCCGGTTTCGTCGAATAATTCTGTCGGGAAAGGACCGGCACCCACACGGGTACAATAGGCTTTGAAAATTCCGTAAACTTCACCGATATTTCCCGGAGCGACTCCCAAACCGGTACAAGCTCCGGCACAAATAGTATTCGACGAAGTCACAAAAGGATAAGAGCCGAAATCCACATCCAGCATCGTTCCTTGTGCCCCTTCGGCAAGTACGGATTTACCCTCTTCCAGCAAATTATTGATAACGTGCTCACTATCGATCAGCTGAAAACGCTTCAGGTAGGCAATCGCTTCGAACCATTCTTTTTCCAGTTCCGTGATATCGTATCGATAATTCAAGGCTTTCAGAATGGCTTCATGCTTTTTCTTAGCAGCCGCATACTTGTCTTCAAAATGATACAACACATCCCCTACTCTCAACCCATTACGGCTCACTTTATCCGTATAAGTCGGCCCGATCCCCTTACCGGTCGTTCCGATTTTCGCATCTCCTTTAGCAGCTTCATAAGCAGCATCCAGCACCCGGTGAGTAGGCAGGATCAGATGTGCTTTCTTGGATATACACAATTGTTTGGTCAGATCATGTCCACTGGCAGCTAAACTCTCAGCCTCCTGACGAAACAGAACCGGATCCAGTACAACTCCATTCCCGATAATATTCTTTTTCCCACCCTGAAATATCCCGGAAGGGATAGAACGCAATACATATTTTTGCCCTTCGAATTCTAAGGTATGTCCGGCATTCGGACCGCCCTGAAAACGGGTCACGACATCATATTTCGGTGTTAATACATCAACCACTTTTCCTTTCCCTTCATCTCCCCATTGCAATCCAAGTAAAACATCAACTTTCATCTGTATCTTTATTTATTCGTTTACAGTAATTCTTTCTCCAAAACTTCCCGTCGGATTTCGGGAAACACAAACGTGCAAAAGTAAACATTTTTTTCTATTGTAAACAGAAAAAACCGCTAAAATCACTCACTCTCCCGACAGGCCTTACACAATCCATAAATATACAAAAGGTGGTGATGCACAGAAAATTGGTATTTATCTTCAATATGTTCGACGACCTCGTTGATCCGGGAATCGGCAAACTCCTCCACTTTACCACATTTCTGACAAATCAGATGTTCGTGGTAACGGTTGTTAAAAGCTTTCTCAAACTGGGCGATATTATTCCCGAACTGATGTTTGATCACCAACTTACAATCCAAAAGCAACTCTATGGTATTGTATAAAGTAGCCCGACTCACCCGATAATTTTTATTCTTCATAAAAACATACAGGGATTCGATATCGAAATGTCCTGTATGCGAATAAATCTCATCCAGGATAGCATATCTTTCCGGAGTCTTCCGGTGTCCTTTTTGTTGCAAATAAGTTGTAAAAATCTCTTTTACAGTTTCTTTTATTTTCTCCATATTTGAACAACTTTCGTCAACCATCTTTTCCATCCTCATTCTTTTTTCTCTCTTCCTATCTATTTCTCACTCTAATCTTCACCTCTCTTTTTCTCTCCTCCTTCCATCTATCATCTCTTATCTTTCCTCATTCTCCACCCTCATCACGCTTTCTACCCCTTGTATCTGGGATATACGGGAAACTATATTATTCAAGTCGGCTGTATTATGTACATACAGATGAATGAATCCTTCAAAAATACCGTCCCGGGTATCGAAATGAATCATTCGCATATTCACCTTCCCTTCTTTTGCGATCAGGGCGGTGATATCGCTGACAATCCCCGGTTTATCGATTCCTGTCATTTTTATCACTGTCAGGAAAGACATCAATTTATGGCTCACCCATTTAATCGGGACAATCTTATCTCCAAAGCTGGCCATCAAGCGGATCGCTTCGGGACAAGAACGCTTGTGAACCGTAACCTTCGTACCTGCAATATTCATACCAACCACGTCGTCTCCCGGAATCGGATTACAGCAAGGAGCGATCACGAAATCCGAATTGACATCCAGCTGGACATCGTTGTCGTTCTTCTTTTTTTCCTCTCCGTCTTTCCCATTCCATAAGAACTGGAGTTTCCAGTATTTTATAAATTTATTTTCCGCTTTCTTCTTGAGTACTTTTTCAAGATCTCCTTCCGTAATGATATTTTTAGCGAGCTCGACATACAAATCGTCCTTATTGGTCAGGTTGTAATCGGTCAGAACTTTCTTCAATGGCTCGGAGGTAGGCGGTAAATCCAATTTTTTCACAACAGCCTCGAAGATCGTGATACCGGTCCGGATCTGTTCTTTCCTATACTTCTTAAAGGTGGCGTTGATATGCGTCCGGGCTTTCGCCGTCACCACAAAATCCAGCCACTCCCTTTGAGGTTTCTGTTTATCGCTCGTCAAAATCTCCACCTGGTCTCCACTCGTCAGTTTATGGCTCATCGGCACCAGCTTATGATTCACTTTCGCTCCGATACAGGTATTTCCGATTTCAGTATGGATATCATAAGCAAAATCAAGTGCCGTAGCTCCCTTAGGCAAGGTACGCATATATCCTTTAGGCGTAAATACCCGGATTTCCTTTGCGAATAAGTTCAGTTTAAATTCGTCGAGGAACTCCAGCGCACTGGCATCCGGCTGATCGAGAATCTCCTTAATTCCCGCCAGCCATTTATCCAACTCCGAACTTTCGCCTTCATTTTTATATTTCCAATGGGCAGCTAACCCTTTCTCTGCAATCTCATCCATACGTTCCGAACGGATCTGCACTTCGAACCATTGTCCTTCAGGTCCCATAACCGTCAAGTGCAAAGCTTCGTATCCATTGGCTTTAGGCACACTCACCCAGTCGCGAATCCGCTCGGGCTTGGGACTATAAATGTCTGTAATCAAAGAATAAATATTCCAGCACTGCCATTTTTCAGGCTGATCTGCTTTGGGTTTAAACACAATCCGTACGGCCAGCAGGTCGTAGATTTCATCGAAACTGATATTCCGTCTCTGCATTTTCAGCCAGACCGAATACACACTCTTCGTACGGGCGGTGATGGTATATTCGTAGTGGTTCTCGCTCAGACTTTTACGTATCGGCTTGATAAATTCTTCAAAGAGTGCCGAAAATTGTTTCTCGTAAGCTTCGATCTTTTTATCGATAACCTCATATTCTTCGGGATGTTCGTATTTCATACTGAGGTCTTCGAGCTCGGTTTTGATGGCATGTAATCCCATGCGGTGAGCCAAAGGGGCATAGATATACAGGGTCTCGCTCGCAATCTTCACTTGCTTATGCTCGGGCATAGAAGCCAGCGTACGCATATTGTGCAAACGGTCGGCAATCTTGATCAGGATCACCCGGACATCGTCGGCCAGCGTCAGGATCATCTTCCGGAAACTCTCGGCCTGCCGGCTGGTATCCGATCCCATGACCCCACTAATTTTGGTCAGGCCATCGACTATAGAAGCCACTTTCGGCCCGAATAAATTAGCGATATCTTCAACTGTATAATCGGTATCTTCCACCACATCATGCAACAAAGCAGAGATGACAGAAGTCGTCCCCAAACCGATCTCTTTCACAGCAATTTTAGCAACAGCCAAAGGATGAAGAATATAAGGTTCTCCGGACCTTCTCTTCACACCTTTATGAGCTTCATTGGCAAATTCGAAAGCTTCTTTGATTTTTTGTCTGTTCTCTTTAGAAGTCTCTTTTCGTAACGATTTCAATAAATCTTCAAAAGCTTCTTTAATCTGTTCTTGTTCTGTCATAGATATTAGCTGCCTCCGACAACGATACTAATTGTTTTGCACGACATTTAATCTTCCAACCGATACCTTGTCAAAGATAGTGAAAGGCAAGAGCAAAAACAACAAACTTGTTTGATGATTTTACCGAGCCGCATCCTATCTTATCCAAAGATATAAAAAAATAATTGAGATACTGCTAAAAGATTTCAACTTAACACATAAAAATTCTTTGTGAACTAATTTCTTCCTTCAAAAATAAACCGGCCATCCGATCGAACAATTCTGTTTTTTCAGTGGTTAAATAACTTCGCCTGCTGTCCTTACCCAATCTCCGGTCGATCTCAGGATGCCGTTTCAAATAGTCGGCCAGACTCCCGGTAACGATTTGTCCCTGTCCGATAATTTTCACCCGTGAAGGAACAAAACGGGCGATCAGCGGCCGTAATAACGGATAATGTGTACATCCCAGGATAATCGTATCGATTTCAGGATCGGTACCCAACAGTTCCTGAATGTATTTCCGGACAAAATAGATCGCCCCTTCTCCATCCAGTTCGTTATTTTCAACTAACGGTACCCACATCGGACACGCCAGCTGGGTAATCCGGAACCTCTCTTCACCATATAATTTCCCGACTTCTATCGGATAAGATCCGGATGCTACGGTTCCCCGGGTAGCCAGAATCCCGACATGTCCGTTTTGCGAATAGGTATTCAGCGCTTCTACGCTGGGACGGATAACCCCCAATACCCGTTTTTCGGGATCCCATTGCGGTAAGTCCACTTGCTGTATAGTCCGCAACGCCTTTGCCGATGCCGTATTACAAGCCAGGATCACCAAGCGGCACCCCATTTCGAAAAGTTTATGAACAGCCTCCCGCGTATATTCGTAGACCACCTCAAAAGAACGGGCACCGTAAGGGGCCCTGGCATTATCCCCCAGATACACATAATTATACTCCGGTAATTTCCGGACAATTTCTTTTAAAATAGTCAGCCCTCCGTAGCCGGAATCAAATACGCCGATACTCTCTTTGTGTTGCTCCATATCCTTGAATCAGAAACGACAAAAGCCGCCTATCCCAGGCGGCTTTTTATCCTTTTACACTCCTTATTGCAATCCTAATTTTTTCTTTACCAACGGCAGGACATCCTGTGAATTTTCAGCGGCATACAGGATACCGGCATTCATGTCGAAGATATAAGTAAACCCATTTTCTTTACCTACTTCCTTGATCGCGTTCAATGCTTTTTCCATTACAGGCTGCATCAGATCATTTTGTGTTTTTTCCAGTTGAGCCATAGCCGTTTCCTGAAAACGTTGGATTCTTTGCTGCAATCCTTGCAATTCTTCTTCTGTTGTAGCCCGCATAGCCTCTGAATAAGTCTTCATTTTTTCAGAATATTCGGCTAATTTAGTCTGGAATTGTTCTCTCAAACCATTCAACTCTGTATTTACTTTTTTCTGTTCCTCTTCGAAAGTCTTTTGAGCGGCAGTCCATTCCGGCATAGCCTGAATCAACTTCTGAGTTTCAATGTGGCCCAGTTTTACCTGTGCAGAAACACTCATTGCAGCCAATGTCAAAGCTACAAGTACAAACACTTTAATGGTATTTTTCATCATTTTTCTGGTTTATAAATATTATCATTAAATTATCTAACTCTTCCGGATCTGTTTCATTCAGACGACCGGTTTATTCTTCTTTCTTTTTGACGCTATACCCCAATTTCCGCAATACGACATTGCTTTTATCGAGTTTCGGGTCGAAATAGACAACTGAATTATCGGCGGCAACATCGATAATCATACCAAAATTTCCTTCTTTAGCGACATCTTTAATGACCGCTAAAACTTCGTCCTGCAAAGGTTTCACCAGTTCTTCGCGCTTTGCGAACAGATAACCGTCGGTGCCGAAATATTGTTGCTGCAACAAACGGGCTTTATTCTCTTTCGCTGCAATTTCTTTCTCCCGGTCTTCGCGCATCGAAGGAGTCAGAAACACTTTATCGGCATTATATCTGGATTGCATTTCTGCTATTTCCGCGTATACCGCATCGATATCGGCCTGCAACTTCTGCGAATAATCGTCCAGTTCCTGCTGGGCTTTTGCATAATCGGGGATACAGCTGAAAATATATTCCATATTCACGAAAGCATAGCGTGTTCCGCTTTGCGCCTGTGCAGTACTCCATATGCAAGACAAAAATAATAAAATAAATCCGTTTTTCAATTTAAAATGTCCTATCATAAATCGTAAACCGCAAATCCATTTTAGAATTCCTGTCCTAATACGAAGTGGATCTGTGAACCGGCAGCTCCCGGACGTCCCGGTACAGAGTCGAATCCATACCCCCAGTCGATACCTAACAACCCGAACATCGGCAGGAATACACGCAGACCGACACCGGCAGACCGATACAGGTTGAACGGTTCGAAATCTTTCAGTTCATACCATGAGTTACCGGCTTCCATAAACGCCAGCGCATAGATCGTCGCCGACTGTGCCAGCGAAATCGGATAACGCAACTCCATGGTCAGCTTGGAATACAAGCTGGCATCGGAAGCATTCGGAGCGATAAAGCTAGAGCCTGCATTTGTCAGAGAACCGTTTTCATATCCTCTCAAACCGATATATTCACGTCCGTAAAGGCTATATCCCGACATACCGTCACCCCCCATTTCGAATCCTTCGAACGGCGAACGCTTGTTTTTGTCGAAGTGACCGAGGTAACCGTACTGTACCCCTGTATACAACACAAATTTTTTATTTTTATCCAGAGGCATAAATACTTTTCCCTGAAATTTCCATTTGTGGAACTCGATCCAACGGTATTTATCTTTATCTTTAATATTCGGACTGGCATAATTCTTATCGGTAAACCAGGAATAAGGCGGCGTAAACGTCAATCCGAGGGTAAAGTCGGAACCTTCACGGGTATACAACGGATTATCGATAGAGCTTCTTCTCAATTGTACTGCAAAAGACAGGTTGTTCGAATTCCCTTCGGAAAAAATATAATAAGGCCAGTTTTTCAAGGTATACCGCTGATAGGAAGCCTCGGTATATAAGGTAAAGAAATCATCCGGCCAGGTAATCCGTCGTCCCAATCCGGCACTCAACCCGAAAGTGGTCATCAACTGATCGGTATCATACATGTCTTTGGCACTATTTCCGGCATAATAGGAGTTATAATAACTACGGCTATAACCGGTCTGACGGGAATAATAAGCCGACACACTCAATGAATTCGGTTTTTTACCTCCCAGCCAGGGCTCCCGGAAAGAAACACTGAAAGAGGTATAATATTTTCCATTGGTCTGTGCTTTCAAACTCAAAGTCTGGCCATCACCCTGAGGCAAAGGACGATATGACTCCCAATTAAAAATATTCCTCATAGAGAAATTGGTGAAAGTCAATCCGACAGAACCGATAATCATACCGGCCCCCCAACCTCCGGAGATCTCGATCTTATCATTTGCTTTTTCCTCTACTTTGTATTCCAAATCTACCGTTCCGGCTTCCTGGTTCGGTAGTGGAGTCGGATTGATTTTTTCGGGATCGAAATGTCCCAGATTGGCTAATTCCCGTACACTCCGGATAACATCTTCCCGGCTGAACAATTCTCCCGGATAAGTATACAATTCACGCCGGATTACATGCTCGTGAGTACGATCGTTTCCTTTGATAATTACCCGATCGATCGTCGCCTGTGGTCCTTCCACCATACGAATCTCGACATTGATCGAATCGTTCCCCACAACAGTCTCTACCGGCATCGCCCGGAAAAACAGGTAACCGTTGTTCAGGTAGAAGTAATTGGCTACAGCATCTTCATCCGAATTCAAACGCTTATCGAAATAACTCTTATTATAGACATCACCTTTCTTAATATTCAACAATCGGGATAATTTATCGGCATCGACCACCGTATTTCCAACCCATGTAATATCATTATAATAGTACTTGTTTCCTTCTTCGACGTCGATATAGATTTTCACCCGTTTCGGACTTTCCTGTACAACGCTGTCGGCGATAATAGCGGCATCCCGGTAACCGAGTTCGTTATATTTATCGAGCAGGTTATATTTATCGTCTTCATAACTCTCCTGAATATATTTTGCCGATTTAAAGAAATTCCTCAACGACTTTTCTTTGGTTTTCTTCATCGCTCCCTTCAGCTTGCTGTCACGCACTTTTTCGTTTCCGGTGATAATCACATCGCTGATCTTGATTTTATTCTTCCGTTCGACCGTCGCATCCAAATACACAAAATTCGGTCTTTCAGGGTCATCCCGCTGTAAAACCTTCACAGAGATATTGTAGTATCCTTTTTCTTTAAAATATTTTTCGATGATGCGCTGTACACCGGCGATCATATTATCGGTAACCTGGCTTCCGGGCAATTGATTGATCTTCTCTTTAATTTTACTTTCTTCCGATTTTTTGAGTCCGATATAGTTAATCGCAGACAAACGGTGACGTTCTGCCAGATTAATAATCAGGAATACTTTCTGTCCTTCTACCCGGTCGACAGAGATCGTCACATCGGAAAACAATCCCTGGCCATACAAACGGCGTATCGCTTTCGTTATCGCATCCCCCGGTATTTTCACCTCGGACCCCACACGGAGACCGGTAGCCAGAATCAATGTTTCAGGATCGTACTGCTCACCAATACCGGTGACCTCGATACCGGCAATTTCGTATGTTTTAGGGCTCGAATAATAAATATCAGGCTGGAATAAAGTATCAGCCGACTGCGCCATAACACGACAAAAGCAGAAAAAAATTATTGAAAGACAAAGAATTACTTTTCTAACCATATATATTCTTTTAGCTATCTAAGACAGCGTTACCAGTTACTTTTCAGTTACGTTTATCCCCTCTCCCTTTTCACCCTTCACTTTTATCTGTTCTCCGGTCATTCCAAAACGTCTCTCCCGTTGCTGAAAATTACGGATTGCCAAATATAAATCATCTTTTTCAAAATCAGGCCAAAATTTGTCGATAAAATAAAACTCCGTATAGGCACATTGCCATAACAGGAAATTACTCAACCGGCATTCTCCGCTTGTACGAATCAATAAATCAGGATCAGGAATCCCCGCGGTAGTCAGATAACGGGCAAACAATTCGTCCGTAACCTCCTCCGTATCCGTCACTTTTCCGGCCTTATAATCGGCCATCAACCTCCGGGCAGCTTCGACAATTTCCCAACGGGCTCCATAACTTAAAGCCAGCACCAAGGTCACTCCTGTATTTGCAGCCGTCCTGTGAATCAGCCCTTCCAACTTATGCCATACCTCTTCCGGCAAATCACCGGTATTCCCGATCACTTTCACCCGCACTTTCTGCCGCATCAATTCGGACGTTTCGCGGATAATCGCATCGGTCATCAACCCCATCAGCGCATCAACTTCGGCCCTAGGACGATTCCAGTTTTCTATAGAAAAGGTATATAAAGTAAGGTATTTCAAACCGATTTCCCCACTAGCTTCTACAACCGACTTCACCGTATCCACCCCCTGTTTGTGTCCATACACCCGGTCTAAGCCTCTTTGTTCCGCCCAGCGTCCGTTGCCGTCCATGATAATCGCGATATGTTCCGGCAAGCCCGCTGCTATAATTTCTTCTTTAATATCTTGCATTATTATTCTGTTTTTCACTCAAAAGTGACATTCTGGGTTCAATGGAAAACGATAAGATACCGTAATTCCTCCCGCAAAAAAACAATCTTTATTACAAAATCAGTCTCTTCCGCCCCCCCGGAGATCGTACACCAGATCTATTTTATCGGTAAACAATTTCCGGGTACTCCATTCGCCCCCACATGACCATTGTCGGTAAAGATTAAACTTTACTCCGATGCCCCAAGGGATAGAAACACTACTCTCATCGCCGGCTCCGAGATATCCCACTCCGGTAAAAAGATACGGAGACCAGCAGGAGAATTCTTTCACTTTCTGCACCCAAAACTGCGGAAATCAAATTCGATCCATGCAGCAACATCCTTCACCGTACAATGAAATCCAGCCGGATATACCGTCTCCCCGTTGGACAGCAAGGATCTCTCCCGGATATCTATTTTCGAAAAACCTGCATTCAGCCGTAAAGCAAAACGATCGTCCAGATTATAACGGCAAAAACCTCCGAGATAACGCTGACTCCGATCAAAGTGCCGATTGGGATTATATTCGCCCATATAATACCCCATTCCTCCTAAAATTCCTAACTCTCCCTCAGGTTGACAAAAACCGTCCAAAGATAACAACAAAAGAGGGAAAAATAAGCTTATAAAGGTAAAAAATCGGGTAACAAATGCAAAGAAACAATAACATAGCTGGAATCGTTTCGGCAACTCCCTCTGTTCTATCCTATCGTATAGCACCTTTTTACCCACTTCCATTTCCGATTTTTCACTCTAGTCTTTCATTCCGTTGCGTCTGTCTTCCCCCCACATCAGCTTATTCCTCAAGGTATCGTAATAATTATGCCGGGGTAGTTTCACCACATTGATTTTTTGGCTTCCGGTACAAATTTTCAATTCCTGTCCGTCCGTCATCTTCCGGATCCGGGAGTCCATGCACAACACATATTCGCCGGAACGCCCTTCCACTTTCAGCCTCACTTCAGCCGTATTCGGTACCACCAACGGACGAATCGTCAAATTATGCGGACAGATCGGAGTCAGAATAATATTCCGGCATTCGGGACTCACAATCGGTCCTCCACCACTCAGGGAATAAGCCGTAGACCCCGTCGGAGTAGCCACCACCAATCCGTCGGCCCAATAGGTCGTAAGATAATTCTCTCCGATATAGGCATGTATCTTCAATAAAGAAGAAGTAGCAGCTTTCAAAACTCCCACTTCATTCAGGGCATAATCGAAATCCGCTATCCGTTGTCCTTCCACTTCAAGCTGCAACATATCCCGCTGTTCCACCTCATACTTCCCGGCAGCGATAAAATCGACAGCATCTTCTATCTCCTCCACGGGTACATTCGCTAAAAACCCCAAATGTCCACTATTTACCCCCAATACAGGTACCCCACTATCTTTCACATAAATCACCGAATCCAGAAAAGTACCGTCCCCACCGACGCTCAGCAGCAATTCAACCTCCTCTTTTATCAAGGTACATCTGCCGAAACAATTCAAAAATTTCGGTTCGTAACCGTAGTTTCCACTCAACAGCGCAGCGAATTTTTCTTCACACACCATCCCCACTCCTTTCCTCTCCAGTCCTTCGACCAGACGTTTCAGGTAAGGAAAAAATTCCGGTTCTATACTTCTGCCATAAATCGCTACGGTCATAAATCGATCCTCCTTCATTCAACAGACAAAGATAGAAAAAAGTTGCTGAGTTACTAAGTTGCTGAGTTACTAAGTTGCTGAGTTACTAAGTTGCTGAGTTACTAAGTTACTAAGTTGCTGAGTTGCTGAGTTACTAAGTTACTAAGTTGCTGAGTTGCTGAGTTACTAAGTTACTAAGTTGCTGAGTTGCTGAGTTGCTGAGTTGCTAACTTTTTAAACTCAGCAACTCTATAACTCAGCAACTCTATAACTCAGCA
>NZ_CFKYFN010000082.1:0-12083 GCF_985060555.1 Odoribacter sp.
AAGTATTTGGCACCCTCGATTTATTCGTATCCCTATTGGAGACTGAAATCAAATATCCGATTCTACAAGGGGGTATTTTGCCTTTTTGGACACCCTCTTCCGCCGTTTTCATCAGTCAGGGAATAGGGTCTTGTCGAGATCGATTCTCGGCACCTGCCTCAGGTATGACTTTTTGTCCATGGCGGTCTTGCCCATAAGCAGCAGTACAGACTCTTCGTTTGGCATCGCCCCGCGCATCCTCGTCACCCTCCGGAAGTCCTTCTGGAGTCTCTCTATCCAGTTAGTCGTGTATATCATCGGCTGGATGCGGTGGTCGTAGTTCAGATACGTGAAGTATGCCTTGTAGGAGGGATCCTGTCCGCGTTTCCTGATGCCACGGTAATACTTTCCCCACTTCTCGCAGAATGCCTGCCATTCTCCCCAGGCTTTCTCGACCGTGTAGTTCCTGTCCCCGGTCCGGAACACCTGCCGCAGGTCATCCGCCACCTCTCCCTTGTCCCCGTTGCGCACGTCACTTACTATGTTGCGTTTGAGGTGCGTGGTGCATCTCTGGAGCTTCGTGCCGGGGAAGACCTCACAGATGACATCCTCCAGCCCTTTCAGACCGTCAGCGCATATCAGACCGACCTTGCCCACTCCACGTTCATACAGGTCTTGCAGCATCTCACCCCAGCCCGTGGCACTCTCCGTCGGCTTGTTGTATATGCCCAACACCTCCCGCGTCTTGTCTTCCTTAACGGAAAGGATGACATAGAATGCCTCCGTATCTACGCTGCGCTTGCGGTGGATCTTTATATGGACACAGTCAATGAACACTATTGGATAATATGATTCCAGAGACCTTGACAGCCACTGGGATACATCCTCGCGCAGATAATCCAGCATCCTTGATATGCTCGCCTTGATGTAATGTTCACCGTAGATGTCAGCGAACACCTCACCGACCTGCTCCTGCGTCAGGCCTTTCGTATAAAGAGTGCCCGCAAGACGCTCACATTCATCCTCCTGGTCCCGAAGAACAGCCAATATTCGAGGATGGAAGTTTCCGTACCTGTCCCTCGGAATACGGAAGGTCAGAGTACGACCCATTCCGTATGTCCTGCCTGGACGATAACCGTTACCTTTGGTGCCGCGCAGACCCTCTTCTCGGAGATATTCGCGACGTTCTGACACCATAATGCTCTCCAACATTATCTCCAGTAAGTCATGAAGTCCATTTTCTCGCTCCGAATGCTTGCATATAAGCTCGGAAAGTTGTTCCTTTGTCAAATCCATAAGTCTACTGTTTTTTTAGTTTTGTTGTTTTCCTTTTACAAATCTAAAAAATCTGTAGACTTTTTATTATCTCAACCCAGACACACTACTTGAAACAGTATCCCTTTGAGCAACTTCAAGTATATCTATTCCTTTTATTTTTTTTAAACAAAATGCATACTAATCTCTATTATGCCATAGATGAATCTTTATTATTACATACATATCGTTAGAAATATAAAGGTAATAAATATTTATAACTGCGATATTTTTCCCCTTTTCTTTATATAAATAGTATTCTAATAACTAATATTGACATAAAATAGATTCTAAATCATACAAGTTTGTTTATTGAGATTTTTTACACAGATCTAGTAGTTAGGAAACCTATAGCCAGAAGATACATTGTTATATACCATTCTGGCTAAAATTCACCTTACTAAATTTATCAACTTTAGATGCAACTAAAGTAAATTACTCATAATTTCATCCATTTGCTTATCATCAAACTTACTAAGATATATTTCTGTTGTCTTTATATCTTGGTGTCCTAATGCTTGGGAGATTAGAGCTATATTAACACCTGTATTCTTCAAAATGCTAGCAAATATACCCAAACTTACATACTTTGGTTTTCTATCTTTTGTAACCCGAAGCATTAAAGGGGATTTTCCATTAGAAAGCACCTTAGATTTGTAACAAACCACTGATACAGAAGCATTCATACTAAATTTCTGGTTGACGTTCTGGTTGACGAAAACCACCCATTTCACCCAAAAATCACGACAATAAAAAAACAGCTACTTTCGTAACTGTCTCATTTTCTGTCGGGGTGACAGGATTCGAACCTGCGACCCTCTGCTCCCAAAGCAGATGCGCTACCGGACTGCGCTACGCCCCGTTTTGAATTCGGATGCAAAGGTAATCATTGAAATTGAAAAAACAACGGTTTAGGGAGATTTATTTACAAGGATAGAGGGGGGGATCAGAAAAGATGTAACTATTTTTTCACGGTTTCGTCACCGGATCGTCACAAACTTTGGTTTTATTTGCTATAACCAAATATATAATCCAATCTGTAGTCTTTTCTTAAAAGAAAGAGCTGCTCCGACTCAGAACAGCTCTTCTTATTTTATAGACCTAAGGACTTATTGGGGGTATCACCCAATTCAAATACCAATTCGCCACCGGAGATGATTTCGTCATGGGAAATCCACAATCGGTCGAGCGGTTTGCCATTCAGCCAGATCTTTTGGATATAGACATTTTCGGGGGGAATTGTTCAGGGCCTTTACCATAAACTTCTTGCCGGGATAAAATTTCGGATCGAGTTTCAGCACAGCTTCATTGAAGACAGGACTGGTCGGTTCGTATAGGGTTTTGAAGAATAGTTAAATAAAAAAGGCACATGATGATCGGGTTCGTTGGGATGATTATAGTAATCACTCCACAGAAAATCCTTCGTCGTACGGTCGAAGAAAAGTTCCAATTCCTGAATAAAGAAAACCTCTCCCCTCAATGCCTTCATACCCTCGATATCGTGAGGCACAAACCAACCTTGCTGAAACGGATTACTCTCGACACAACCTTGTCCCTACCGTTTTTCCCTGCCAGTTCAGTCATCGATCTTTATTCTGACGGGCCTGAAATCAGCGCACTTCGGACTTCCAGACATTCCGGTAAGCCTGACTTTTCCGATATAGGCCCGGGCTTTATCCTGGTCTCCCAGACTCTCCCATAACTTACCCGTACTCCAATCTAAATAAGCCTATTCCAGGGGTTCGGATAAATTCCCGGATACGAATCCTTGTTCCCCGTTTCCGAATTTTTTCATCGAATTCTCGCAATACTCCGCTACTTTCCGGGCATAGAAACCACGGATTCCTTTCCATCAGGAGTACAACGCATCCATCCCTGTATCGTATGGTCATTAACCTTTTCTACACGTTGTTCGGAGTTCCTTAATCCGGATAAGCTGAAAACCACAAAGCAGTTATCTTTCGAATAACTGCTTTGTGGTTAAAGGGTGGAAGATCGGGCTCGAACCGACGACCTTCGGAACCACAATCCGACGCTCTAACCGACTGAGCTACATCCACCATTTTGCTTTTGCGCTTGCAAAGATAAGGAGAATCTGTTATTCTGCAAACAAAATATCAAAAAAAAATGTCTAAAATTCAGTTTTAGTCGTTCCATCCAAAACAATAAACTTGCATTCAAGTATTTACCGAGGAGGGATTTCTATATTTCCAGTTTCAATCTCACGGGCGGCATACTCCAACTGCTCGTACCATTCTTCACCATACCGAGCGATCAAAGCCTGTTTTAAAAAACGATACAACGGCATACCTGCTTGCTCACCTTTTAGCCGGGCACATCCGCAAATATCCCAACGGTTGTAATTCAGCGCTTCAAATCCTTCGTATTTTGTCACCCGGATCGGATATAAATGACAAGAAATCGGTTTACGAAAATCACACTTCCCTTCAGACCAGGCTTTTTCGATCGCACACCAACAACTTCCTTTTTCTTCTATGGCATAAGCACATTCTCCCCCTTGAATCAATGGGGTCACCAAATCCCCATCCTGATCGATCACCGAGAAACCTTGTTCCTTAACAGCTGCAATCCCTTCGGGTTTCATATAAGCCCGGATATTTTCATAGTTCGTCTCGATCCGCACCGGCTCATCCTCTTCCAAAGGGGCCCCCGAATCTCCTTCGACACAACAAATTCCCCTGCACTGCGCTAAATCACAACAAAACTTTTTTACAAAAATATCGAAACTTACGATTGTATCCTCTATCTGTATCATAGTCGAAAACCGACAACTATATGGTTTTATTTATAATATTCATAAAGTCCGCAAAGTTTACAAACTTTACAGACTTTATAAACCATTTATCCCTGTTATTTTATCAAGCTTTTTCCGGTCATTTCTGCAGGCTGGGCAATTCCCATAATCTGCAGGATGGTTGGAGCGACATCAGCCAAAACACCGTTATTCAAAGCCTTTCCCTTTTCGTCGGTCACCCAAATGCAAGGCACCGGATTCAGCGAATGAGCCGTATTCGGAGTACCGTCGGGATTGACAGCATTGTCGGCATTTCCGTGATCGGCAATAATCAATACATCGTAACCATTGGCCTGAGCGGCAGTCACGACCTTTTCGACGCAACGGTCGACCGTTGCTACTGCCTTTTGGATCGCTGCATACACACCGGTATGTCCCACCATATCTCCGTTAGCGAAATTCAGGCAGACAAAATCAGCTGATTTGGCATTCAATTGCTCTACTAATTTTTCCGCCACTTCAGGAGCCGACATCTCGGGTTGTAAATCATAGGTAGCCACTTTCGGGGAAGGCACCAAAATCCGGCTTTCGCCTTCAAACTGCGCTTCACGTCCTCCGTTGAAGAAGAAAGTCACATGAGCATATTTCTCTGTCTCGGCAATCCGCAACTGTTTCAAACCGGCCTTACTGATCACCTCTCCCAAGGTATTCTCTACATTCTCTTTATTAAACAGAATATGCAGACCTTCAAAAGTAGCGTCGTAAGGAGTCATGCAACAATAATACAAAGGCATCTTCTTCATCTGCTGTTCGGGGATATCCCGTTGGGTCAAAGCAATAGTCAATTCTTTAGCGCGGTCGTTACGATAGTTGAAAAAAATCACCATATCACCCGGTTCGATCACACCCACAGGACGACGGTCGCTTCCGACATGTACGATCGGTTTGATAAATTCGTCGGTAATCCCTTCGTCATAAGACTGTTGGATACTTACCTCCACATGCTGCGTAGGAGTACCGATTCCATTCACAATCAAATCATAGGCTTCCTTTACACGCTCCCAACGATTATCCCGATCCATAGCATAATAACGACCGATGACAGAAGCGATCCGTCCGGTCGATTTGTCCATATGAGCCTTCAATTCTCTTATGAATCCCAGTCCGCTTTTCGGATCGGTATCCCGGCCATCCATAAAACAGTGAACAAAAGTTTTGGCTATTCCAAATTCTTTAGATACATCACATAGTTTCTTCAGATGCTCCAAAGAGCTATGTACTCCACCATCCGATACCAAGCCCATAAAATGTACTTGTTTTTTATTGTCACGGGCATAAGTAAAAGCCTTCACAATCTCGGGATTCTGCATAATCGAATTATCCCGGCACGCTTTGTTGATCCGTACCAAATCCTGATTCACCACCCGTCCGGCACCGATATTCAAATGGCCGACTTCAGAATTACCCATCTGGCCATCCGGCAAACCGACATTTTCTCCACAAGTCAGTAATTGAGCATGCGGATATTTTTCCGACAATGAATTCATAAAAGGAGTCGGGGTATTAAAAATAGCATCCGTCTTATCATGCTTCCCGATTCCCCAACCGTCTAAAATCATCAATAATACTTTATTCATATCTGTTTTTATTTATTGTTATTGCTTAAAATCACTACAATCATTTGTTTACAAAGTTAATTTATTATCCCGACTTTCTCCCGAAAGTACCGATTTTTAGCGGAATAATTTTTACGGAAACGTTTTTATCGTCACTCTGGCAATTCAAATTTTTTCAAACGGTTTATACTCAAAAACGTCCTAATCTTTGTAAGGTACTATCCCAAACAAATATTTATAAAAAATTTAGTACTATGTATTGCATAATACTATATTAATCCATATATTTGTTCCGTAAAACCAAAGAAGAGGCGCTTATGAACATAGAAAACACACAGGCTCAAATGCGGAAGGGGATACTCGAGTACTGCATTTTACTGATCATCGCCCGGAACGACGCCTACGTCCAGGACATCATCAATAAGCTGAGAGCTTCGAAAATGCTGGTGGTAGAAGGTACCGTTTATCCTCTGCTCACCCGATTAAAGAATACCGGATTGCTGGCCTATCGCTGGGAAGAATCGACACAGGGCCCTCCCCGGAAATATTACAACATCACCGAACAAGGACGTCAATTCCTGCAAGCCCTGGAAACTTCGTGGGAAGAACTGACGACAGCTATCGAAATCCTAAAAGCACCACATACACCTCAATAACAAACATCATGAAAAAAACATATAACATCAATCTCAACGGTCAGATATTTTGTATCGACGACGATGCTTGTCTGAAACTCCAATCTTATATAGACACCCTGGAAAGTCATTATCTGAAAGAAGAAGACGGCCGGGAAATCATGGCCGATATCGAAAGCCGGATCGCCGAATTACTGAAAGAAGCGCTCGGTAAAGGATACAAACAAGTGGTTACCATGGAAGATATCGACCAAATCATTCGGATCATGGGTAGTCCTGACGTAATCATCGACGAAGATACGGACAAGAGCACAGAACCGATAAAACGGAAACTATACCGGGATACCGACGAATCTGTTCTGGGGGGCGTAGCTTCAGGAATAGCAGCTTATTTCGATATTTCGGTGGTATGGATAAGAATTGCTTTTGTCTTGTTAGCGTTTTTCTACGGAGTAACGATCCTAGTTTATATTATCCTTTGGATCGCCACACCTGCAGCTGTGACCGCCAGGCAAAAAATGGAAATGAAAGGAGAAAAAATCAATGTTTCCAATATCGAGAAAAATATCCGGGATACCTATGATGATCTAAAAAAAAACTCCGGTATTCAAAAATTCTTCACCGGAATAGAAAACGGTGCTAAAACCTGTTTTCAGAAACTGAACACTATTTTAAGGAAATGCCTTAAGATCGTGTTCAGTGTGTTGTCTGTCGTGGGATTGCTGGCAGGAACCTTTCTGTTTATCCTGGTTTTCTGGTGTCTGCTGTATCCCGAAAGCGTTACAAATTTCAGCATTTATCATATTCTATGCAGCTCCATATCGTCAGAGCTATTACTGACTTTGAAAATCATCCTTTTACTCACCCTGAATATCCCTTTATTACTGATCATCTATATCTCGGCCCGTTATCTATTCCAGTTCAACTGGAATAAGATTTTCCTTCTAACGGCAATCGGTTGCTGGTTTCTTGCCGGATTCGCAGGTATCATCATCACGATACAGCAAAGTCTGAGCTATAGTGATGTCACAGAAGAAACGGAGGGACATCCTTTTATCACTACCGACACGACCTCGCATAAATACCTGCTGAAGATCGATGATCTGCCTCAGGTCAGCGAGAATAGTAACATCATCCATACGAACAGATATTTTGCAAATATACTGGCATTCGACAGTATTCCTCCCAAAGAAATCTATCTCAAAACTTTTATCCGTGCGACTCCAAGTACTTTTTCCCGGCCTTCCCTGACGATTCAGAAAAAAATCAGAGGTATCCGTACCCCGGATCATTTCAGGCCATTGAATACCATCCGATACCATTGGGAACAAAATGGAAACGAACTGACCCTGGACAATTATTTCAAAATACAACCCCCTCATTGGAAAGGGCAGGAAGTAGAGGTCACTATCCGGATTCCTGAAGGAGATACCCTGGTCATCCAGGGAAGTAATAAAATAAGAAATAATATCATTCATTCCTGTATTCCTTTCCAGGGATATAAGAAAAACTATACCACTGTCATGAAAAACGGACTGTTGGAGATAGTGAAATGAAATAATTTTCTCACTGATTTTAACCGATGAATGGGGGGATCCAAAAGTCCGGAAACCGACTTTCGGCCCCTCATTTATAATAAACGAAATTTCGTCTTGTTTGTCCAGGTTAGCTTCAATAAATCGGCACCTTCCCAAATTCCCACTCCCTGATACTCTTTTCCTCCCCGACGGTAGATTTCGTCCAACCAGGGTAAAAGCAAATCTCCTTCTTCGAGTCTTCCCTGATAAGCCGCCACATAAGCCGCCACAATCAATCCACCATAAAACTCCAACCCTTGTATTTCACGAATTCGTCCTCCTGTATCGACCACATCTTTCACCCGTCCTTGTTCAAGAATCACATATCCATTTTTCACCAATGGAAATCCCGGTAAACAGATATAATTAGCAGCAATCTTTCTCATCAAACGGTGTTTATCGTCTTCGCAAACTTTGTTTCAGCCTTTTCTCCGTTTCCCGGGAAACATAAGGCCGATAAAGATAAGTACCCCAGGCTTCCCCTCCCATTTCGTCCAATTTTACCAATTTTTCCTTTTTAGCAGGAGGAGTTTTTTTACCTTTCACCGGTTTGATATATTTTGCCGGAGGCATCGTATCCAGGAAAGTAATCACCAGCCGGTTATACACCGAATCGGCATATTGCGACCAATTGTAACTACGTTTTAACGTATCGAAATCGACCACCAGATCTCTCACCCGTAAAGTATCGTTACCGTCAGCAGAAAGAAAATACGAGCGAATCCGCCGGTTTTGGGTATTCTGGAGAGAATCGAAATGAATCGTCGTTCCGAATTTATATAATCCCGGAACAATACTATCGACGGTTATCGTGAAAACACTATCCAATTTTAAGGTATCCACCAACGGGAAATAGTTGACAGAATCTTTCGACTTCAACTCATTGAGCACTTTTTCAATAGCTGTGAGTTGCCGGTGTATACTATCGATAACCACGTCATACATCTTCGAAAACAGGACCGTCTGAGCCGAATAATAATATAAACAAGAGTCGAATTCCGCTTTGTCGATATGGTATTTCCGGAATACATCGTTGTAATATTCATAATTTTTCAGTTCATTGTATCCCTGCCCTATTCCCCGGTACACCGACAAGGTTCCGTCGACTTTATGCAAATCGATCAGCAGGTTTGTGAACTGCTCTTTATTCAAAGGTACCTTTTTAGATTCACAACCTCCAATGACTCCCCCCACACACGCCATGATGATTAGTATTCCTTTCCGGATAAATGATATCATAAATCTTTTTTTATAAGCTTAAACAACTGAGAAGAAAAAATAAATTCATTCAGATACGGATTATCCGTATGTGCAATTTGCTCTTTCGAACCTTCCCATTCCTTACGTCCTTCGTGAATAAACACGATTTTTTCCCCGATTTCGAAAACAGAATTCATATCGTGTGTATTGACGACCGTCGTCATATTATATTCATGGGTAAGCTCGCTGATCAAATTATCGATAACGATAGAAGTCAAAGGGTCCAAACCCGAGTTAGGCTCGTCACAGAACAAAAATTTCGGCTGCAGGACAATAGCCCGGGCGATAGCCACCCGTTTTTTCATACCTCCACTGATCTCCGAGGGATACAGATCTTCGGCTTTATTCAGTTCCACCCGATGCAGGCAAAAGAGTGCCCGTTCTCTTTTCTCCTCGTAGGAAAGATCGGAAAACAGGTTGAGGGGAAACATCACATTTTCCAATACCGTTTGTGAATCGAACAAAGCCCCTCCCTGAAACACCACTCCGATTTCTTCCCGCAAAGATTTGAGTTGTTTGGAATTCATCGTCGTCAAATCGCGGTCACCGTAATAAATATGACCGGTCGTAACCGAATGCAAGCCGATCAGGGATTTCAGCAAGACCGTTTTACCGGACCCACTTTTCCCGATGATCAGATTCACTTTACCGGCTTCGAAAGTGATATCGATGTCCGATAATACCTTCTTATTATCGAAAGATTTACCCAAAGCTTCAACACGTATCATTACAGCATAATTTGAGTTAATACCAGGTTAGCGGTCAATATAGCGATACTACTATCGACCACAGCTTTCGTCCCGGCTTTACCGACTTCCCGGGCTCCCCCCTGGACGTAATATCCATAAAAAGCAGGGATTGAGGTAAATATAAAAGCAAAGAACAAGGTCTTTACGATCGAATAGGTCACATAGTAAGGATTGAAGGAAAAATGAAGGCCATAAACAAAATCTTCAAAATTGACAACTCCACTGATCAATCCGGAAATGATTCCCCCTAAAATACCGATAAAAACACTGAAGATATAAAGGATCGGATTAATCACCAGAGAAGCTAAGATCTTCGGTCCCACCAAATAAGAAACCGAATTGACTCCCATGGTTTCCAAAGCTTCTATCTGCTCGGTAATCCTCATACTCCCGATCTCGGAAGCGATATTACTACCGATTTTACCGGCTAAAATCAAGCTGACGATCGTCGATGAAAATTCCAGCAACATCGTTTCCCGGGTCAGGTAACCGATCAAATACCGGGGCAATAAGGGACTCTGCATATTATAAGCAGTCTGCAAAGTCAGCACCGCTCCGATAAAAAAAGAAATAATCACTACTAAGACAATTGAATTCAAGCCTAACTTTTCAAATTCAACTATTACTTCTTTAGTATAGACACTTCTTTTTTCCGGACGGGAAAAGGCTTTTCTAATAAAAATAAGATAGCTACCCAGCTTATATAAAAACTTCATATTCCTGTCGGTTAAGAAAAACAAGGTAAAAATATAAATTATTCATGGATTTACGCGTTCCTACTCTCATAAAGTTCCTAAATCGGCTCAAATCCGGTACTGCGGCAGGGAATAAAATCTATATCAAGGGGAATCGGCGGAATAATTTCAGGATTCTGAAAAAAGTAGTATATTTGGTATATTATTTGAAAGCTATTTTAAAAAGAGGAACTTTAAATATACAACTACGAATGAATCCAAATTCCTACTGCTTAATTATGGCCGGGGGTATCGGAAACCGTTTCTGGCCGGTAAGTAACCGCCGTTGTCCCAAACAATTTTCTGATATCCTGCACTGTGGAAAGAGCTTTATCCGTCAAACTTACGAACGTATTTCCCAGATTTTCCCCAATCATCGTATTTTTATCATCACCGGAGAAGAATATGAAGATATCATCAAAAGACAACTCCCGGAAATACCGGATTCCAATATATTGAAGGAACCTTATGTCAGAAACACCGCCCCTTGTATCGCTTATGCCGCTTATAAAATCAAAGGTCTGAATCCGGATGCGTATATCGTCACTATCCCTTCCGACCATTTTATCAGCAACGATCAGGCTTATTTGAACGACATCCAGGAGGGGTTATCTTTTATCGAGAAACAAAAGGGACTGCTCACGATCGGCATCACTCCTACACGTGCCGAGACAGAATACGGATACATTCAGGTGAAATCGAAAGACAATACACAAAAAATATCACAGGTCAAGACTTTCACCGAAAAGCCCAACCAAGAACTGGCCAATATGTTTTTCGATTCCGATGAGTTTTTGTGGAATGCAGGTATTTTTATCTGGAGTGTTCAGGATATCATCCAGGAATTCAAGACCCATATGTTCGATCTGCACGCCCTTTTCAATACGGAATGTAAACTGAATACCCCGGCCGAACCTGCTTTCATCAAGAGTGTATACGGGCAATGCCACAATGTATCGATCGATGTCGGTATTATGGAAAAATCACAACATGTTTATGTATTAAAAGGGAATTTCGGCTGGTCGGACGTCGGTACCTGGCATGCTTTTCACGCCCTTTGTGATAAAGACGACCACAACAATGTCACCAATTCGGATAAAGTGGTGCTTAACGATTCGAACGACTGTATTGTGAACGTTCCTCCCCGAAAAAATGTCGTCGTTCAGGGCGTCGATAACCTGATCATTGCTGAAAAAGACAACTACCTGATGATTTGTCACCGCAAAGACGAAGATAAAATCAAACGCTTCGAAAAGTTTTTCCGCCATAAAAAATGAGGGTGACCACTTAAACTCAGATCGGTGAAGCCAGCATCCGATCCTAATGAATCAGCCTATCAGCTTCACCGATCTGAGTTCATTTACCTAGGGACATTCAGTAAATACTATAAAATCAGCCAACTAATTCATACATAAAATGTTGCGAATTAGTTGGCTTTTTTGTATCTTTAGGTATTCCCCCGCA